>CAXQNK010000043.1:0-9851 GCA_964225175.1 Candidatus Nitrosopumilus sp.
CCGACACTGGCGCTGTCAGGATGACCCTCGCCCGTGCAGTCGAGATTGAAGGTATAGCTGCCCGCGGTGTTGAGGGTGAGCTGCTCACTGCCGTTGCTGGCGTTCTTGCTGCCGGACCAGTCCCCCGAAGCAATGCAGCTGGTGGCGTTGCTGACGGACCACTCCAGGGTGGTGCTCTGACCTTCGCTGAGGCTGTCCGGCGTCGCACCGAAGCTGTCGATGCTGACTGCTGGCGGTGATGAGGTATCTGCAAATATCTGGATTCGATCATTGTCTGAGTCAACAACAATGATTCGATCCGCGGCGTCCACATCCACACCCCACGGGGCGTTGAATTGTCCGTTTTCCGTCCCGAAGCTGCCTAATGATGAGCAAGCGCCCGCCTGCGTACAAATCTGGATCCGGTCATTGAATCGGTCAGCGACCACAACGTTGTCAGAGCTGTCAACGGCCACGTCGGCGGGCAGGTCGAACTGACCAGACTGGCTGCCAAGGCCGCCGAAAGACGAGCACGTGCTGCCGTCATTGTCGCAAATCTGAATGCGGTGATTGGCTCGATCTGAAATGACAATTCGGTCCTGACTGTCCACAGCGACACCGGTGGGCTCGTTGAATTGTCCCAGCTGGCTGCCGGGGGTTCCGAATGTTGTGCACGTGGCAAGCGTGCTGTCACAAATCACGATGCGATCGTTGTTGGTGTCGCTGATAACAATCCGCCCGTCGGAGAGCTGATCCACGTCCCGCGGTGAATTCAGTGGCGTGCTCAGGGGGGGTGATCCATCGAAATCGCTGCAGCTGCCGGATTCATCACATCGCTGGATGCGCTCATTGCCGCGGTCGGCGATCAGGATTTTACCGTCTGTATCAATGGCCAGTCCGCGCGGCCGATCGAATTCACCACTTAGGGTGCCTGTCCCGCCAAAACTGCTGCAGTTGCCTTGGTCGTCGCAGATCTGTACCCGGTCATTTCCCGATTCAGCGATGACAATGTCTCCTGAGGCATTGACCGCGATTCCTCTTGGCGCATCGAATTGTCCGTTGGCACTGCCAAAGCTTCCAAAGCTGGAGACGAATTCATAATCCGCGTGTGCGCAGATGGAAGTCATGGCAGCCAGAGCGGCGCAGGCGACTGGCCTGAGTCTGCGCATTGATCGATCTCTTCTTCTAGCTGGTATGGCCATCAATCACTACAGCCTGTATCTGAACTGTATTTTACCCATCATCGCTGGGTCGGAATCGTCAAACGCGCGACCGGGCATGAAATACGCGAGGATCACCTCAAGGTCCCAGGTTTTTTGGGTTCGCCAGCCCAGAACGAAGTCGAATTCTTCGCCCAGATCCGTGTTGATTCCGTTGGGGCGGCGCTTGAGCTGGGTGTCGATTAACTGCCTGCTGGCGACATTCTGAGCGTATTGGTGCCAGACCAGATCGACAGAGACCCGCCGCTTGGCTCGCCATCCAAGCGCCAGCGTCAGGATTTCCAAATTGGCGAGTTCGGGGTCAATAAGCTCCCCGTAATAACGGAAAGACGTCACGCCTCCAAACTTGGCATTATTGTCCTGTAAGCCGGTTTGACGATAATTCTCCACTGGGCGTGTCTCCGGGTCATCCCCCTGGCCGACGGCAAATCCTGCCGTCAGCGAGATATGCCGATTCAGTTCCCAGGTAGTTCCAATATCGATCGCCCAACCTCTTTCGGTGTTGCTCAGGGCCTGACCCTGCATCCAGCCAATCTCGAGCCAACTGTCATTTTCGGGCAGCCACTCCCCAAAGGCGCGCAGCCCGTAATGGGTTCGTTTGGTCGGATATGGCCAACTGAATTCACGGTGCACCGCGTAAGCTGCGATATGGCGATCCTCATCTGTATTGGACAGGTACAGAATTGAGTTCTGTGCCGATTCATCGATCAGGTTACCATCGGCTAAAGTCTCGCTGTAGGAAATTTCGGCTCTAAAATTATTCTGCTCATAGATGCCCCGGACAGCGTCCAGTTCCTGGTCATATAACCATTCTCGCTGTTCATCGAATTGCACTCTTCCGGCCTGCAGACTGAGGCCCAGTTCCAAGGGGTCAAGCAAATAAAGGTAGGACTCTCCAAGCCTGTAATCGTCTCGCACGAGGCGGCCGCCTCGCTGGTCATCACGCCAGAGATTGACATAGCTGACAGTGGCAACAGCGAACATCCAATCGGTTGGTTGATAAATGAACCTGGCCCGCGCTCTGAACAGTAATTCGTCTCTTTTTCGAGGCCGCCTTTCGTCCAGATCATAGTCGTCTTCCAACAATGCGACGGTCTCGAGTTGTCCGGCGACAAACCATTTGTCGCCAATCCACCTGCCTGTTCCAAAGAGGTCCTCCTCGTCACGATTCCTGTCGACGATATTGAGGACACGGGGCGGACTGCTCTGGTATTCGTTCAGTGGGTTTTCATGGTAGACCTTGACGCCCTCATCGATAAGGATCCTATAATTCATGACCCTGGCGATGTACCCGGCTTTTGTCTTGCGAATGGAATCGATTCTCCCCGTTACGCCTGATCGACCGGGGTTGCGGGCATAGATTTTTCTCGCGGCGAAGCGTTTGTCTCCCTGGTAGTAGCCCTGTAACTTGATCCTGCGTTCCGGCAGTTGCGACGCAGTCACCTCGCGAAAGGTGGTCTTTTCGCTTATCTCGACGCTTTGACCCATCAGCATGAAACTTTTGTCGCTGACCATCCTTTCCACTGTTCCGAGCAGTATCTCGTAACGACCGGGCTGAACCATGTCTATTTCACTGGCAATGAAGTTCCCGTTGTCCTCCAGTGTGCCGCGCGCTTCGATCCATAATCCGACGCGCAGCGAGGAGGCTTGCGTATGCCCGCCCTCATCAGCCTGTGTGAGCTCATGATGGGCCAGTAATGCAAGGAGCAGGGTGTACGCAGCGAAACGCACAGCGTCAGAACTCCATAAACTTTTCAAAATCATCCAGGCAACGCTGGCTCAGCGTGACGAGGTCCGGAACGACATGGCGCCACCGGGGACGTACCAGGTACACCAGGGCGAGCCGAGCGAAGGTGGTCGCCTCGTAGTAGCGCAGCCTCGGCCAGAATCCGGGATCTGCGTTTCTACCCAGGCCTGTCAGCAAGCTCATTCCAACATCGTCAGCCAATTGTTTGGAGACCCCCCGCGCTTGTTGCAGTTCCCGCAGGGTCAAGTGGGCAAGGAAATTGGCAATATCAAGCGTGGAATCTGCTCTCGTCAACAAGTCAAAGTCAATCAATGCGAGGCTGTTGGTGCGCTGGACGAACTGACCGTCATGCAAGTCCCTGTGTGCGAGACAGAGTTGCGCAGGCGGCAGATTGACCAGATTCCTGGCAAGGCGATCTCTCAAGCCGCTCCAGCCCCCGGGTAACGTCGCACCGACCATTTCCAGGCGCTGAGCGCGATTCTCGATCACACTCAATTCCTCTTCGGCGGTAAATGTTTCCGTGTGTTCGAGCGCGGGGAAATCCTGGAAATCCCTGAAAGCATGGCCCACTAATTGAAAGAATTCATGGCCATTCTGATAGATTCGCAGGGATTCACCCTCGACGACGGACATGTAGAGCATTTCGAGTGAGTCATCACAGTCCAGCACTTCCGGTGCGACAATGCCGCCGCCCAAAGCATGGTTGGCCAACTCATAGTTTTGCACCAACCTTGAGAGGCGTCCTTTGCGAACGCCTTTCAAAACCCGGGGCCTTCTCGAGCCATATTCCAGCAGAGTGATGCGCTTTCCCGGCCGATAGGCAAGCACGGACAGGTTTTTTCGGAATTCCGGGTCGACGAGAAGAGCTGCGAGCGCTAATTTGCGGTCTTCCCAGGGGTGCAATGGATTCAGTTCGCCGTCTTTCCAGCAGAACCAGTGATCCACCCCGTTGATGGAGCACTGAACCTGGATCTCCAGTTTGCGGGTGACTTCGACTTTTATGATGTGGTCGCTGGGGTGAGGCAGCAGCTGTCGCTGCGCCTGTTGGGTCGCGAGGCTGATTGCGTCTTCTCCGCTCAAGACCCCGCTCCGCCTTTCGCGATTACGGCTTTGTGATCGAAACCGCGAACCTGTCCGAGCACCGCCTGGGCGATGGCCGACCAGGAGTGGGCGTGAGCAACTTCAGCCGCGTTATTGCCAAGTTCATTCGCGACATCGCCGTGTAAGGCCAGGTCCTCGAGCTCAGCGCAAAGGCAGTCGAGATTGCCGGCCGGATACACCCTGCCGGAGCTGCCGTGCGTCACGATGTGTGTTAGATCTCCATAGTTGGGAACCACGGGCACCACGCCGCAGGCCATTGCTTCCATCAATTTGAGGGGGGAAAAATAACTGGGTGTATCGGGTTGATATGTCAACGGAAGTGCGTCAAAGGCAGACACGAATTGAGGTACCTGCTCGTGGGGTTGCCAGCCCACTCGTGACCAGGCGGACTGCGGTATGCTCGAAAGGGCGTCGAAATCTCCCTGGCCCACCACGAGTAAGTGGACTGCCAGGCGCTGACTGAGCAATCTCTCGACCACTTCCACCAATGCCTCGAAACCATGCCAGGGCCGCTCGCGACCATGAAACCCAATTACAAATTTATCCTGAATGCCCAGTCGACGGCGCACTCTGGACCCATCAACACGAGCGTTGAACTGCTCGAGATCAACACCGTTCGGATGAACGCCAATTCGGTCGGCATGGGCACCGCACGCCCGAGCATAGTCTGCAACGGCTGATGAGACCGCCACGATGTATTCCGCGTGTGCGAACAGGAAGGCATCGCGTTCGATATCCTCCGTCGTGGCTTCGACTCCGCGGTATTTGAACGCCTCTTCACGCAGAGGGGAGTTCACCTCGAGAACGAAGGGGATTTTGCGTCGCCGGGCAAATCGCGCAGCGGTGTCCCGGCCCAGTGCATACCGTTCGTAAATCAGATCGATGCCGCCCGTAAATGCCTGTTCCATGGCGCTCTCCAGGGCCTCAGAATCTGGATTGTCGAGCGCTATGACCTCACAGCCCTGTTGGGTGAAGGCGTGGCGCATGGCTGCCAGATGCACGGCAGCGCCCTTGCTCCGGGAGGGTGCAATTCCGCGATCCTGGTTGATGCAGGCGATTCGCATCAATGCCTCGCCTCCTCGATGATCTCGGCCACCAGGCTTCTGATCTGTGCCGCATTTTTTTCCGCGTCGAAGCGCTGTTCAATCTGTTCACGGGCAGCATATGCCAACGCATGCGACAGGTCCGGATCAGCCATGAGTCGTGCACAGGCGTCAGCGAGTCCCTGCGCATCATTTTGGGCGACGAAGAGCCCGGTTTTTTCATGTTCGATGATTTCGGGAATGCCGGTGACGTCTGTTGAGATACATGGGGTTCCCATTGCCATCGCTTCGAGAAGGATCGTGGGCAGGCCGTCGCGGTCCTGATCGGCGGCAACGACACAGGGTGCAGCCAGCAGTGCAGCCTCGTGAAGGCGCCTGCGGACTTCGCCTTGAGGCAGTGGCCCCAGTAGCTTCACATGGTCCCCCAGCGAGAGTTCGTCGATCAGTTGAGCCAGGGAAGGCTTGAGTACGCCATCTCCGGCAATTTCGCAGCGAAATTCCTGGCCGCGTTCCCTCAGTAATTGACAGGCTCGTATCAGGGGCTCGAAGCCTTTCTTCTCAACCAGTCGCCCCACGGCGAGAATCAGTGGCGGGCGCTGTGTGGGCGCTTTGAATGGAAACTCTTTGAGAGGCAAGCCATTGTTGATGTGCACCACATTGCTGGCCTGTTCTCCATAATTTTCGCGGAGATACCGAATGTTGTAATCGCTGACCGTGATGACACGCGCTGCGTCTCCCAGCTTTTTTCGCAGGACCAAGGGGTCCACAGACTCATGGTAGATATCTTTTGCATGGGCTGTGAATGAGTAGGAGATACCGGCAATCGCAGCTGCGATTCGCGATGTGGTGGTCGCGATCGTTCCGAAATGCGCATGGAGGTGCTTGATGTCTTTCTTGTGTATCAGTCGCGCGAGCGCGAGGGCCTGGTGAAGGTCCGATGCGCTGGTCTCGGGGTTTCGCGCGATCTCTTCCCAGGTGTTCGGAAACAGCTGAGCTGTCTGATGCATCTCGGCGAGCAACCCGGCCGCTTTGCCCGGTGGTCGCCGGACATGGGTTACCGGTGAGCGCACGGCCGCCAGCGACTCGTGAAAACGGACATCATCGGTCAGGCGCATGGAAATGATTTCCAATGGCAGTCCGGCCGCCTCATGGGCCAGGATTTCATTCACAACGAAGGTCTGGGAAAAACGGGGGAAAACTTTCAGTACGTAGGCAATGCGATGTTGAGTGTGCATTTTAACCTCGATGGGTCCTGGCGGCTGCGCTGAGCGCCTGTTCAGACCGTTGCAGAATTTGATGAGTCACATCCGGCCAGTTGTCCATCCGTTGCCTGAATGCGATGGGTGCGAGGCGAAACAAGGCCAGTCCGAGGAATGGTTTGATGTGCGCTTCAGTGACAGCCGGGTTTGCCGCGATGTACGCTCGCGTGAATTCATCACCGATCCGACCCGCATTGGCTTGATTGATTGCACCGCGCAATACGTCAAACTCAAGCCGGGCAAGGAAGCTGCCAACGTCCAGCGCCGGTGAATGGATGCGCGCATTGTCGAAATCAATCAAACCCACGCGCTGCTTTTCAAGGATGACCTGCTGAGCATTGAAGTCGCCATGAACGGACGATGTCTCCCCCAGCTTCGTGGTCAATTTTCGGTTGAGGGATTCTGCGATGTTTGCGGCCTGTGAATACGATTGAGGCTGAATCGCGCCAAGAAATTCTGCCAGCTCAGCCAGGTTGCTCGACATCCCATGCGCCGGGTTTCGCGGCAGGGGTCGCGGTGAGCTTAAGTGAAAATTAGCGAGCGCCTCGGCAGTGGCGGATACGCTGCTGATGTCGCCATGCATGATCTGCCTGTCGAGCATTTCTCCCGAAATCCAGCCGAGCGCCAGCACGTGGTGCTTCTTCGTGTAACCCCGCAACTTGGGCAGCTCAAGACCAGGAAGTTCCGCCAGTCGACGGTGACATTTAAGAGAATGTTTAAACCGTGTCCGATCAAAAAACTTCAGTATGGCTGAGTCACCCCCCGATAACTCGACGCGAATTGTCAGTCGGCGTTCTGGTTTGTAGCTCAGGATGCTGAAAGATTCCCCGTAAGTCACATTTTCGTTTTTGAAGGCGCGGTCGATGATTCTTGCAAGACGCTCGTGTTGGGCAGATCCACCGATACCGGCCAATGCGTTGTCATTGGGAAACAGAACGACTTCGGCGCCATAATCATCCAGGGTCCATCGCCCCGGGCCGATTTCGCTGGGGTGTTCATTCCTCAGTGCCGATTTTTTCAGCTTTGCCTTAGCGCTGTGCGCGTAGCCCTTCGCGTAACCTGTGAACGCAACTGAGCCGGTCAAACACTGGAATCGAGCCAGCAGACTTTCGCCTGGCTTGTAGCGAACGTAATCGATTTCCAATTGACTGGACTCAGGCCAGTCAGGCCGGGATTGTAGGGCCTCCTGCAGCCGTTTCGAGTCCAGAAGCAGGGGAAGGGCGCGAATGGATTCGTCTCGCTTTGCGAGCGCCGAATCTGCTTCTTGGCGATTCATTGGTTTGCAACCACTTGCACCGGGCTGCTGGTCGATACGGATTTTCGATTATGCTCGTCCCTGGCCTTTTCGAGCGCCCGTCCAAATTGTTCCAGCCCATCCATCGCCGGAGCCTGTGCACTGACTGGCCCGGATTCCAACGCTGCGTTCACGAGGCGGCGAAGGTCTTGCGGGTCGATGTGGCGCAGACAGCGGGCAAGCCCCAGTTGTTCGAGACGAAGAGCCCTGATCAGCTGTTCCTGTCGGGGTTCCTGTCGGGGCATGAGTATGGCCGGTACTTTGCTCAGCATGATCTCAGCGCAGCTGTTGTAGCCAGCCATGCTGACGACCGCGTCAGAGCTCTGAAGTTTCTGCTGCATATCCGGTATGAACCGGCTGATCGTGACATCTTCAGACAGTCCCAGCGAGAACACGCGTTTCGACAGGGCGTTGACGCCTTCTTCGGGCATCAGTGGGCCCGTAACGATCTCGGTGCGCCAATTTGCCGGTGAGAGCGCGAGGGCGTCAATGTATGCTTCAATTCGCTCATAGCCATCTTCGCCGCCGCCAACGGTTACGAGAACCTTCTTCCGCAAGGAGGGCACGGGCGAATGATCGTTTAACTTCAGTGACTGGGCGATATACCCTGTGAAATAAATCTTGTGATGCAGATTCCGCAAACTGGGGTACTGGTCCCTTGGGTCAAAAACGCGGGGATCTCCGTAGACCATGATTTGGTCATAAGCAGAGTGCATCGCCCAGCGCTGTTCCTCACCGGCCCAGGCGCGTTCCACCACGTCGGGAGAGTCGAGGATATCCCTCAATCCATAGATGAGCAGGCAGTGGTCCTGGCGAGCCAGCTTCAGCATGTCGAGCGCCTCGCCATGCAAACCGATCAGCTGGTGGTCCACCACGACCACGTGAGGCGCAAAGCTTCGGTAGGCCTGGGTAATCAGTTGGCGGCGCATTTCTATCGTGTTGCTCAGCTCGCCTGAGAGACTGCGCGTCACGTAGGCGCCGCCAGCGTCTTTGCTGACCGCTGGGAGTTTCAGCACGTCGCAGTGATTCGGAAGTTCAAATTGGGTTGCACAGGGTGATCCGGTGACCAGCAAAACATCGGTGGCCGAATCACGTTTCACGAGGGAGGCAGCGATTGCAAGGCTGCGTCGCAGGTGGCCCAGGCCCCAAGAATCATGGCTGTACATCATGATCCGCTGAGGTCGTTGAAGATGTTGTATTGGAGCCAAGTGGCTTTGAACGTTCATAGTCATCTTTTAAACCACACCCACCTCCAACGCGTGACCGTGCGTGCCCGAAGAGTGCCGGCCCTTGGCCAGAAGTGATTCCCGTTGTTTACCTGCATGCGCGCATGGGCATGAAAGCTCAAGCTGTGCGTATATATTAGTACGCTATAATATAACATGCAATATAATCTACCGCGTGACATTGCAGGTCCGTTTGCCATGTCGGGTATTCAGGGCAGCATTCCTGCGTCCATCTCTCGATGATCGTTGGACGGCAACCCACCGTTTCCCTTCAGTGGTACCACTCACGGTATATCAACCTGTCAGTGAAGGCATGAAATATTGATTAAAAATGCTCAACATTCAACGACGTTGACGGCAAGTCCGCCTCGTGAGGTTTCCTTGTATTGCCGCTTCATGTCTGCCCCCGTATCCCTCATGGTCTTGATGACTTTATCCAGGGAAACCATGCCCGCTCCATCGCCACGAAACGCGAGCCTTTGAGCATTGATGGCCTTGATGGCGCCCATGGCATTGCGCTCGATGCATGGAATCTGGACCAGACCGCCGACCGGGTCACAGGTCAGGCCGAGATTGTGCTCCATACCGATTTCGGCCGCATTCTCAACCTGTGACAGACTGCCGCCCATAGCCGCTGCAAGTCCGCCCGCAGCCATTGAGCACGCGACACCCACCTCACCCTGGCAGCCCACTTCGGCGCCAGAGATAGACGCGTTCAGCATAAACAGAATGCCGATCGCGCCAGCTGTCATCAGAAATTCGATGATGCCGTCTTCATCCGCAGCAGGTGTGAAGTTCAGGTAGTAACTCAAAACGGCCGGGATGATGCCTGCCGCGCCATTGGTTGGTGCTGTCACGACACGGCCTCCGGCGGCATTTTCTTCGTTGACGGAAAGCGCGTAGAGATTGACCCAGTCGAGCATGTTCAGAGGGTCGGCATTGCTGGCCTGGCCCTGAGCGCTCAGTTGCCGATACAGCTCGG
>CAXQNK010000044.1:0-4541 GCA_964225175.1 Candidatus Nitrosopumilus sp.
TGCCGCTGGGCGTCCGGTACTGGTCAATGCCTGGCTGGGCAGCACCGACTTCCGCGAGGGCTCCATTTCGATGTAGCTGGAACGCCCCGACCCGATCCAGGGGTCATGGAGTCCGGGTCATGAAGTCCGGATCGAGTGGTTGGGGCCTGACGGCGACCCGGTTGAGCGCGGCAAAACCCGGTGGTCAGGCAAGGCGGCCGAGCGCCGCCCCCACACCCGCGCAACGATGCGGCCAGGGAGCACCCTCAAGGGCGCTCAGCCGTCAATCCACCGCGAGTAGTCCTTTTCCGCGCTGATGATGTTGTGCGGCATGTTCTCGAGCAGCTTGCGAAAATCCTCGCCCTTGATATGAACGAGTGTCTCGTGGTCACCGGCCTCGATATAAATATCGGACAGGCTTTTGAACTGGTCGTCCCAGACCACGTCCAGCCCGTAGGCGTTGCTGAACGCCGGGACGGCGCCGAGCTCACAATCCTGGAACAGGTTTCCCAACTCTCCTTCAGTGGCCATTTCAAGCTCGCGGCCGAGTGTCTCGGATACCCATTTGAGATCGAGGCGGTTGGTGGAGGGCACAACGCTGACCACGTAGCCGTGGTCATCCTCGAGCACCACCGCCTTGGCGACCTGGTGACTCGGCACGTGCGCCGAGTGGGCCGATTCCAGCGAGGTACCTGAATGCGCGTGTTGCACCATGTCGTAGTCAACATGATGCGCCTCCAGATAAGACTTGAGTGTAATTGCGATAGCCATGGCTTCCTCCTTCGGGTTGAGTGAAACCGTGGCTTGCCGGCAGATGTCGGAAGTCACGTCACTAAATGGTGCACTTGCCGGGCCGGACTCGCAGTTCACGACCCGGCCATTTGATTATAGGACAAGCCTTCGAATAAGGCAGCGCCGTTCTTGCGTCAATAGCCGGGCATTGCGTACCCTTGACAGAAATCGACGCGGATGCGAAATGGTCCAGGGACGGGGCCGTCATATCACTGACTCACCCTGGTCGCTGAGCGCTCGCATCATTCCTGAGGAGATCGATGGCATGTATGAAGACAAAAACACCCTGATTGGACACCTGTCCGAGACGCACGCGGACTATTTCGTGGCCGAACTGATATCGCACGGTGAGGATTTCGAAGTAGAACGCCGCATTGGAATGACCACGGTGATGGTTGGCCAGATCGGATCTTTCATGACCGTGAGGCAAGGCGAAATCAACGCGCTGGTTTCCGTGGACAGCTTCTGGCGTGAGACAAATCAACGCGGGCACTCGGTATTCAAGGTCAGGCTGTCTCCTCTGGGTGAGTTATCCAAGGACGGAGATTTCAACCGGGGCGTCAGGCATTTCCCGACCTCCGGCGCGGAGGTACACCTCACCTCCCACCTCGACCTGGAGCGGGTGTTTGCTGATTATGGCGGTGTCGGCTGGAAAGTGGGCAGACTGAGCGCCTTCGACTCGGTGGATATTTTCCTCGACGCATCCGCGTTTTTCGGGCGGCACGCGGCCATACTGGGCCAGTCGGGCGCCGGTAAATCATGGACGGTCACCGGTCTGATCCAGACCGCTTTGCGCAGCATGCCACGCGCTCACATCATCCTGCTGGACATGCATGGCGAGTACTGCGACCGTGATGTCGATGGGGTGGTGGCCAAGGCGCCATTTCCGGAAAACAAGGTTCGCAGCATGAAGGCCCGCGAGCTGGAGTTTCCCTACTGGCTGCTGAGTTACGGGGAGCTGTGCGACCTGATCATCGACAAGTCCGACCCCAACTCGACCATACAGCTGTCGTTTCTGCGCTCACTGATGATGCAGCTGAAGCGTGATGCCAACAAGCATCTGGATCTGGGACATATCACCGTCGATTCGCCCGTCTATTATTCCTTTGAAGATTTCATCGAGCTGATCGTCGATGCCAATGAGCAAACCACTGATTTTGGTAAAACCAAGTCACCGCTCCACGGCAAGTTCGATCAACTGCTGGTTCGTATCAACAGCCTGCTGAACGACTCACGCTACGATTTCATGCTCAAGCCCAAGCTGAGAACGTCGACTGAGACCATGGTCGAGATGATGAAGGACTTCGTCGGCATGGGCGAGCCCAAGGCCGCGATCACCGTGCTGGATATGAGTTCGGTACCGTTTGACGTGGCGCCCCTGGTCACCGCCCAGGTGGGGCGGCTGGCCTATGAGTTCAACTTCTGGAACCCGCTGTGCCGCGAATTCCCGATCTTCCTGATCTGCGAAGAGGCACACGAGTACATCCCGCGCGAAGGTCTGGCCAAGTACGACGAGGCGCGTCGCGCCATGGAGCGCATCGCCAAGAATGGCCGTAAGTACGGCGTCGGTCTGTGCGTGGTCAGCCAGCGGCCTGCCGATGTCTCCGAAACGGTGCTGGCGCAGTGCAGCAGCTATATCTGTTTGCGTATTTCCAATCCGGATGACCAGGAATACGTGCGCCAGATGGTGCCGGATGCGGCCAAGGGCACGTTCTCCGCGCTCACGTCACTGGCCAAAGGTGAGGCGGTGGCGCTGGGTGAGGCCGTACCCATGCCCGTGCGCTTCCAGATGAACCTTCCCGATCCACCCCCGAACTCCATCGACATGGACTACGCCGGCAAGTGGCGCCATGGCGGCAAGGACATCGACATCGCCCAGATCGTGAGTAACTGGCATAAGCAGATCAGGTAGCGCGTGAGGTGGGTTCCGCAAGGCGGGACCCGGCAAAACGCGGCAGGTTCGGTTGACGTTCCATGGCTCTGGGTGTTGACGGTGAAGGTCAGTCAGGGCACATCCCCGGGTCGCCTGTCCCTGCTTGAAAGGCTGAAGCGGCCCCCAATATATTAGGGTTAATGAATATATAGACCCATTGGAGCCCGTCATGAGCTTTTCCCGAAAGGTGGTTTGCCCCTACTGCCAGGCCGTCAACCGCATTCCCGCAGAAAGGCTGGCCGAAAACCCGAAGTGCGGCCGGTGCAAGGAGGAGATCTTCCGCGCCAGGCCGGTGGAATTGACCGAGGAAAACTTCCGCAAGACGATCGAGGGCAGCGGGGTGCCGGTGCTGGTGGATTTCTGGGCGCCCTGGTGCGGGCCATGCAAGATGATGGCGCCGGCCTTCGAACAGGCGGCCGTCAAGTTGGAGCCGCGTGTTCGGCTGGCCAAGCTCAATACCGATGAAGCCCAGCAGGTGTCCGGCGAACTCGGCATCCGCAGCATTCCCACCCTGATCCTGTTCGACGGTGGCCGCGAGATCGCCCGGCACTCGGGCGCCATGATGGCGGGCGACATCGAAATCTGGGCGAACACGCAACTGGGCGTCGCGGAGACCTGATCTAAGCCATGTAGCTAATCATTCTCAAGGCAGTATGATGGGCAGTCTGGGATTGATTTCAACGAGCCCACATGAACACAACCAAGCTGGAACAACTTCGTATCGAGCGCAAGACCCAGACCGAGGCCTCTGGAGCGGGCAGATGGTGGTGGCTGTTAGCCATCATCGTGGTGGTATTGGCCTTTGTGGCATGGACATTCGCGGGCCGCAACACCGCGCTTGCAGTGGCCACGGCGCCGGCCACGCGCGTTAATTCCGAATCCGTGAGCACCGTGCTGAATGCCTCCGGTTATGTTTCCGCCCGCCGTCAGGCCACGGTGTCTTCCGAGGTCACGGGAAAGGTCGTTGAAGTTCTGATCGAGGAGGGCATGACGGTCCTCGAGGGCGAGGTGCTGGCCAGACTTGATGATGCCAATATTCGTGCCTCCTACGATTTGGCGCAGGCGCAACTGGAGGCCTCGCGGTCCTCGCTTGCCGAGACTGAAGCTTTGCTGAAAGAGGCCAATGCCAACCTGGAGCGGACCGAGAACCTGGTCAGGCGAGAACTGGCCAGCCTTGCCGAGTTGGATCGCGCCAAGGCCCTGGCTGGATCATTGGAGGCGCAGCTTGCGCGCCGGCAGGCAGACATCGAAGTATCCGCCAGGCATCGGACAGTCTGGCGAGAGCAGCTCGATGACACGGTCATCAGGGCGCCTTTCAACGGCGTGGTGGTGGCCAAGAACGCTCAACCAGGGGAAATGATTTCGCCGGTCTCGGCCGGCGGCGGCTTCACCCGCACGGGCATCGGCACCATTGTGGATATGGACTCGTTGGAAATCGAGATCGATGTGAACGAGGCATACATCAATCGTGTATCCGCCGGGCAGAAAGTGCTAGCCACGCTGGACGCCTATCCTGACTGGAACATTCCCTGCACCGTGATAGCGATCATCCCTACCGCGGATCGCCAGCGCGCAACAGTGGAAGTCCGTGTCGGTTTCGATGAGCTCGATCCAAGAATTCTGCCGGACATGGGCGTAAAGGTGGCATTTCAGGATTCGGTCCGTGCAGAGGCAGGAAAAACCAGAGTTGCCATTCCTCTGAGTGCGCTCAATGATGACGACGGTACATCCATCGTGTTCGTTCTTTCCGGAACACGGGTCGAACGCCGTGCAGTGTCCGTGGCAGAGAGGCGTGATGGCGAAGCCTTCCTGGAGGCTGGGCTAAACGTTGGAGAGC
>CAXQNK010000045.1:0-44059 GCA_964225175.1 Candidatus Nitrosopumilus sp.
GTAAGCAGTGACTGGAGTTCAGACGTGTGCTCTTCCGATCTCTCTTTGAACGTCAGGCCGAACACCTTCTCAGCGGCAAAAAAGACACCTTTGGTCAGCACGTTATCCAGCTCGAAGTAGGGCCGAAGTTGGGATTCATCAAAATTGAAACGCGCCTGGCGCACCTTTTCCGTGTAGAACGCCCAATCCCACGATGCCAGCTCGAAGTCCCCGCCCTCTGCGGTGACCATCGCTTGCAGGTCGGCTTCTTCCTTTCGTGCATTCGCTACCGCAGCCGGGGCCAGCATGGCGAGACGCTCATTGACTGCCTCAGGCGTGCCCGCTGTCTGGCTTTCCAGGCGGTAGGCGGCATGATTCGGGTACCCGAGCAGTTGCGCGCGCTGGGCGCGCAGTCGAACAATCTGGGTCAGGATTTCGCGGTTGTCATAGTCACCTCCGCGGCTGCCCCGAGCCAGCGATGCAGTGTGGATGCGCTCGCGAAGCGCCCTGTTTTCCAATGAAGACAAGGCCGGCTGACCGCTGGTATTGAGCAAGGGCAGTACATATTGACCCTCGAGTTCACGTTCTTTGGCTGCTGCCGCGGCGGCAGCGATGGCATCTTCCGACAGTCCCGAAAGCTCTTCGGCCCGCTCAACGACAATTTCCGAATCGTTAACCTCTGCAAGAACATTCTGGCTGAAAGTGGTTTGCAGGCTGGCAATCTCGGAATTGATCGATTTGAGCTGATCTTTTTCCTCGTCGGAAAGACGAGCGCCGGCACGAACGAAATCCTTGTAATACTCCTCGATCAGTCGCAGCGACTCTGCGTCCAGTTCCAGGTTTTCACGCTGTTCGTAAAGTGATTGAATTCGCGCGAAAAGGTCGGCATCCAGCAATATCTGGTCGCTGTGGGCGGACAGCCTGGGGGCCATCTCACTGCGCACCTCTTCGAGCTGATCGTTGGTGTGCGCTGAGGTCATTGCGTAGAACACGCTGGCCACGCGATCGAGGGTTTGACCCGAACGCTCGAGTGCAATCATCGTATTCTCGAAGCTCGGCGCTTCTGGATTGGATTTAATGACATCAATTTCCGCAAGTTGCTCCGCCATGCCGTGCTCAAAGGCTGGCAGGTAGTGCGAATTGCTAATCTGGTCGAAGGGCGGGTAATGGAACATCAGTTCGCTTTCAGTGAGAAAGGGGTTCATCGCTGCCTCCTCAACCGACGGATCGGCCTGTTCGACGGGCTCGGGTGTTTGTACAGTTTCGCTGTCGTTGCGGGAGCAGGCGGTCGTGGTCATTGCCAGTGCGAGGGCTGTCAAGCAAAGTGTCTTGTTCATGGGGCGTCCTTGGTACAGGGCAAAAAAACAGGAGCGCCATTCTACCTGAAATCAGTTTGCGCTGACGATCAGGCTGACCGGGCAATCAGGGCCGCCAGTCGATCATCGTTGCGGTCTCATCATCCAGGCAAACCCAGGCGATCAGGCCTATTCCAGGTCGGGGTGTCCGGCTGCCCGGTTCGGATGCTATAGCGTCCCAGTCCGATGACCCGAACGGTGCCCCCTCCAGAAGGAATGCCGTGTCGGGCCGGGCAGGGTCATTTACGGGGATTACCAAGTTCTCGACGGTACCCCATTCGGTTGCAATTTCGAAATGAATACCCGCCTGTTCGGCGCGGTATGCAGACAGCTCTCCGTGATACGAAGTGAGCTGGTTCCGTTCGCAGATGACGGCTTCGGGTGGCGCATGCCTTGCTCGTTCCCGCGCCTCGACCTCGCCAAAGCACGCCATGAGCAGGCACATGCTGAGCCTCGATATTATCGGGTGCATTGTAAATTTCCGGGGCGCCTGCGCGGCGCCCCGAAAGGCTCGATCTGAGATTCTACTCGCGATACATCGCGCTCATGGTGTCTGCGCGAAACGCCTGTCCCTGGCTGAATTCAATCATGCACGCATCGTCACTATAGTCCATGTAATTCAGAACAGGATCAGCACCGGCCTCGCGCTTGCAGCTGTCCCGGCCGATGGGGCAGCCGTAGGCTGGCGAGCGTTCGGCCGGCGTATCTGCAACCTCGTCACCCGGTGCCCTGCAGCCGCCCTGGAAGGTGTGATATAGGCCCAGCCAATGGCCCACTTCGTGGACGAGCGTATCGCCAAGATCATAGGGAGATGCGCCTCCGTTGGGCATTGACTCATTGAGAATGACAACGCCGTCATCTTTCGGATTGCCCACGTACCAGTTGGGGAATGTCGCCCAGCCCAGCAGACCACCGCCCGGGCTGCTGACGTACACGTTAAGGGTTTCGGGCCCGCCTTTCCTCAACTCGATTTTCATTGCCTCCTCGGCTGAGCTGCCCGGTCCTGCGGTATACCAGGCACTATTGTTGGTCTGGGTGGTGCCAGCAAGACTGAACGTGAAGGGGGTCTCGTAACCTCCGTCCCCACTGGCACTGCCATCGAAGGCGTCATTCAGGACTGTCATCTGGGCAGGGATCAGGTCGGCAAACGCAGCAGCATCTGGGCTGCCATCGGTGATGACATGGAACCAAACAGGCACCTGGACTGATCCGTTGGCGCGCGGTATGTCACCGCCCCCGCCACCGCCGCCACCGCCACCGCCGCCACCGCCGCCACCGCCGCCATTGCCGTTGCCGTTATCGTTCGGCTTGCCTTTGGCAGCGAGGAATCGGTTCATTTGGTCACGAACCATTCTGACCTCGAACGCGGTGGGTGCGGGTGTGCCGCAGCGTTTGAACGCTGCATTGTCCGCGCTGTGGTCCCACGCTTCTTGATTCTGCGCGAACACCGGAAGTGAGGCCATCGTGGCCACAAAGCTTATTGCAAGGATTTTCATTGATTTGCTTCCCCTAGTGGATCAATCGAACAATAACTTTAGCGTCGTGAAGTTATCAGAACTGCAGAAATCAGTCACGGGTATTTCTGGCGATCTAAATACCGGTCGTCGATCAAGAGTTACCGTTGGTCCGAATGTTCGCTAACTCCGTCTGACTCGGGTGATTCCGGCCAATCGGGAATGCGCCCCGGTGTCCATGGTGCGCCCGCGTTTTCCAAGCCTTGTTCCAGGGCCTTCAAATCCGCATCGATGCCTTTGAGCTCTGGCAGCAGTTCCCTGAATTCCTCTTCGGCGATGGTCCAGGAATCCCGGAGCGTTTGCGGCACCTCAGCCCGACTGTCCCAATGTGCGGCGGCGATGATGTTGATTCGGGAAACCAGAGCCAGGGGAACGGGCTCGTATCGCCTGCTCAGGGTTCTGTCGCCGTTGAGTGTCAACCTGAGATCACGCATTCGGGCCGCAAGCTGCCGTGTTTCTTGCGCCTGTGATTCGTCCGATCCCGTGGTCAAATCGCTTGCCGCCATCAGATACTTGATGCGTTCTTCAATCTCGGCTGCCGCCCGATTGGCACCCATGATGGCCCGATAAAGCGCTGCCGTTTGCAACTGGAAACGGGTCACTTCGGATTGGTCTTGGGCCATCATGCCGCCTGCGAACAGGGGTTTAAGCACGAAGGTCTTCGGTCCGGCGAGTTCGACGAGTTGCCCCTCGACGCGTTTGGACAAGCTGACCGTATAGGTTCCCGGCAGGGCGAGCGGCCCCTTGTCAGGGTCCTGCCATGGGGGCAAATCCTTGGCGCCGGTCAGGCTGACGGGGTCTGGTGCCGGATAACGCATGTCCCAGGCAAATCGGTGATAGCCCTTGCTCGTAGCCGCAGGAATTCGCCGCACTACCGCACCTTCTCCATCCCGGACGGTGAGAATCACAGAGGGTTCTTCCTCTGTGTCCTCTCGACGAAGTTCAACCCAATCGGGGTAGGGAGTATTTTCGCCTTGCTTGGATTGTTCCTTTTCGATTTCCAGGCGTTGCTTCTTCAGCGATTGGATCGCCTCAGGCAGGTAGTAGGAAAAGACCGCTCCATGGGGAGGGTTATCCGCTGAGTACTTGGTCTGGCCGAAATCACCTAGCCCGCCCCAGCCGCGTCGATTGTCCGGAAGGAACCACCAGGCATCCCGGGTTTCAAACAATATGGCCTTGTCGCTTAAGTCGTCCATTGAGGTTCGCAATGCTGAATAGTCATCAAGGATCCAGATGCCCAGACCAAAGGTTCCGATCACGAGGTCGTTTTCCCGGCGCTGAATTTCCAGGTCGCGCACGGAAATGGTGGGCAAGCCGTTGAGTTCGTGCCAGCTTGCTCCGTCGTCCTGGCTGAAAAAGACGCCGAATTCCGTACCTACAAACAACAGCCCTGTGCGCTGGTGATCTTCAACGATGGTGTGCGCGCTTCCACGCTCGGGAAGATCGCCCGAAATCAGCCGCCAGCTGCGGCCCCGATCCGAGCTTTTGAGCACATAGGGGGCGTAATCGCCCTGTTTATGGTTATCGATCACTGCATATGCGACATCGGCGTCGTGTTGTGAAGCAATGATGTCTTCAATCAGTGCCTGGTCCGGGACGCCCCTGAACGAGGCGGTCTTGCGCCAGTTTTCCCCGCCGTCTTCGCTGACCTGAATCAGGCCATCGTCTGTGCCGACGTAGAGCAAACCTTCCACCAGCGGGCTTTCATCCAGCGCGACGAGGCTGCCATACATCGAAGTAGAGGCATTCTTGGCGATGGTATTCACGCCCCAGATGCGTCCCATCACCTCCAGTTCATTGCGATCGATCTGGCGCGTAAGATCATCGCTGACGGGACGCCAGCTGTTGCCGCGGTCATCGGATCGAAACAGGCGCTCGGCGCCGAAATACAGCCGTTTGTGGTCATGCGGCGAGACGATCAGCGGTGAATTCCAGTTCCATTTGTAGTTGTTCTCGCTGCGTCCCGGCTGGGGCGTGATCGCTACACGTTCCCCGGTCACGCGGTCAAAACGCACGAGGCCGGCGTGCTGGTACTGCGCGTAAACAATGTTTGGGTCAAGCGGGTCGAACCGGGGCTTGAAACCGTCACCGAACTGGGCCAGCCACCAATCGGCATTCGTAATTCCATCGGTGTACCGTGTGCGCGAAGGTCCACATTGCGTGAAATTGTCCTGCGTTCCAGCGCAAACATTGTAGAAGGGCTCGTCGTTGTCGGGTGTCGCCCGATAGAATTGAACGGTCGGCAGATTGGTGATGTGACGCCAGCTTCCGCCGTTGTCCCAGGTTTCATAAATGCCGCCATCGCCGCCAATCCAGAAGTGATCGCTATTGGCCGGGTCAATCCAGATGGCATGATCATCCACGTGGCGATGTTCGAATGAAATCCGTGTCCAGGATCTGCCTCCATCCTCGCTGACATGGGTAAAAGTGCTGACCGCGTAAAGGCGATCCGGATCATTGGGGTCAACGAAAAGTTCGCTGTAGTACTGGCTGCAACCAATCGCATTACCGTTACGTTTTTCCCAGCGTTCGCCAAAGTTGGTCGAGGCATAAATTTCGCAGGCGCCGTCTGGTCCTTCGATGGTGGCATAGATCAGCCCGGGCGCCCCGGGTGCGTCAGCCAGCCCGATACGGCCCAATTCACCGCCAGGCAGGCCGGCTGCGAGCTTGGTCCAGGTGTATCCACCGTCAGTGGATTTGTGAATCCCGCTCGAGGGTCCGCCGTTGATCAGCGTCCAGACATGCCGGCGACGCTGGTAGCTGGAGGCGACGATGACATCAGGGTTCGCAGGATCGACGACGAATTCATTGACACCGGTGTACGGATCAATTTGCAGAATCTGCTCCCAGTTCTGACCGCCATCGATGGATTTATACAGACCACGATCGCCGCCATCGTTCCACAACGGCCCCTGCGCGGCGACCCACAAGGTGTCCGGTTCGGTGGGGTGAAAGCGAATCATGGAGATGTGTCCGGAATCCTCGAGGCCCATGTTTTTCCACGATTGGCCGCCATCGGTTGATTTGTAGACACCGTCACCGTAGCCCACGCTGCGCTGAGAATTGTTTTCACCGGTGCCCACCCAGACGGTTTCAGGGCGCCTGGGATCGATCGCCACCACGCCGGTAGCAAAAGAGCCTTCATGCTTGAAAACCTGTTGCCAGGTCGTGCCGTTGTTCTCGGTTTTCCACACCCCCGCACTGGCCATGGCCACGTAGAACTCATGATGCCTGTGGGGATGAAAGGCGAAGTCAGCGACGCGTCCCGAGGTCAGTGCGGGTCCGATAGTCCGCAGGGGCATGCTGGCGAGAGGATGGGTTTTGGCCGATGCGTCCTCGTCGTTTGCGAGCGTCAAAATTGGGGTTGTAATGAGCCAGGTAAGCAGCAACACATTGCGCGCAGTCAAGAGCATGGTTCAGCCTCGGTATCCATTGGAATCGTCAGCCTCCCAGTTTATGCGAATCGCCGCCGTGACGCAGCATCCCCGCTGAGTGTGCGGAGACCAAGCGCTGCCACGTGACACTGACGACAGTTCGTATCGCAGCGCTACAGCCACGGCACGCAGCGAAATGCCCCCAGGATGCGACCGTTTTCCGGATCCATGTACACCGCGTAATCGAAATCCCTGCCCGCCAGGGGCAGAAAGCGCAACTCAGCGGCAGACCGACCGGTCTTGCGCACTGCTGCCGCGACCCGGGCGGCCGTCTCCGGGCGCGCTGTCTGAAGATCATCCAGCGTTCGGGCGTCACGAAGAATACGGGGGACCGCGGGTCCGTAGTCGCTCCAGAGTTCTGGTCTCAGTTGAATGTCTGGCGCGTTCCCAATTACGGTCTGGTCAAGAAAATTCTGCAGCCCGGAATGGTCTCCCGGCAAACTGGTGACCACCAGGAGTGGACCACGATCGGTCAAGCTGCGCAGCGGAACGCCGCGCGTTTCACGCGGGTCCAACTGGCTGTGTGAAACCAATTCGAAGCGGTCCAGGGTATGCACCATGAACGCCGGGCGATGATCATGCAGTGCCTTGATGCCCCAGGCCAGGGCGGCCACCTGGAGCAAGCTGATGACGGTCATGTCCAGCCATAGCCCTTTTTTGCCGGGTGTGTAGAGAACCCAGGTCAGTATTGGCCCGAGCACCAACTGTATCCCGGCAAGCAAGGCAAACCGGAAGGCAGCTTCTGATACGAGGAAGTAGGGTGCGGGATACCAGAACCAGTAGAGTGTTCCGAGTAAAATGGACAGGCCGGCGATGCTGAACAGCCCGTGGCGCAGAGCCAGCCTATGCCGTGCGGAGATCCTGTTCAGGGATTGCGGCCTCAGGCGACAGTCGAGCGTGTGCGTGCCTGATTGGCTACCAGTCCCTAGCGCGCGCGTTTGAAGCGGTCCCAGAAGGTTTTGTGCAGCAGATCGGTGAATTCACCCGCGTCCAGGAAGCTGCCGTGGCCGGAAGGACAGGATTCAAAGACAATGTGTGACTGCTCCGGGTCGGACTCCTGTTCCATGCCAATGCCGCACTCCGGGCAGTTCACAGCCGTGATCCGGTTAAATTTGCGACCGACCTTGGCGCTGCCTTCATCGAGCACGTAGTCAGCCATCCAGGTCTCTTCCCTCAGCCGCGCAAGTTCGCCCTTCTGGAACCACAGTCCCTTGCATCCCGTACAACGGTCGACTTCTACTTCATCGAAGGTGGCGGTCTCCATTGGAGATGAGCATTTTGGACACTGCATGGGCGTTCCTCTGGCGGTGTGGGCCCTGCTCGTTTTGGGCAGGATCTCGTGAATGTGGGCTGTATTTTATGGGCAACAATCCTTCGCGGTCAAAATTGAAGGAGTCAGCATGCAAACGTCTCGGCAGATACAATAGTGCCTGACTGCCCGCCAGGCGAAGCATGGAGAGTTAAGGTGCCCAATTCACGCCACTTGCCCGACAGCGCTCATCGGCCTCTGAAAACCGGCGAGTCCTATCAGCCGTATGTGCCCGCCACCGAGGCGCCCCATGAATTTACGCTCAAGGCGCTGTTTTTTGGTGTCCTGTTCGGTGTCCTGTTCGGGTCCGCCAATGCCTATTTGGGGTTGAGGGCCGGGCTGACCATCAGCACCTCCATTCCGGTAGCGGTCATGACCGTAGCGGCTTTTCATGCCCTGCGAACCATGGGGGGCAGCGCGAACATCCTGGAGGCCAACCTGGCGCAAACGGTGGGATCGTCCTCAAGTTCCGTGGCAAGCGGCGTGATTTTCACGCTGCCCGCGCTGTTTCTGTGGGGTCTTGAACCGCGGCTGTTGCAAATGACCTTGCTGGCCATGGCCGGCGGGCTGCTCGGGGTGTTGTTCATGATTCCCTTGCGCAGATTCCTGATTGAGCGGGAGCATGGCAAATTGCCCTATCCGGAGGGGACAGCATGTGCCCACGTCCTGGTTGCCAATGAGCAGGGCGGCGGACAGGCCAAAAACGTGTTCATCGGTCTCGGGGTGGGTGCGCTGTACAAGGCGCTGACCGGTTGGGCGAGGGTGCTGACCGATGAGGCGCACCTGAAAATTCCCTTCCTGCCCAAAGCGCAGGTGGGGATGGATCTGTCACCGGCACTGTTCGGTGTCGGCTATATTTTGGGGCCTCGAATTGCAACGGTGATGGTGGGCGGAGGACTGTTGTCCGCACTGGTCATTATCCCCCTCATTGCAACTTGGGGAGCGGATCGACCGCCGCTTTATCCAGAAAACCTGCTCATGATTTCCGAAATGTCTGCAGGGCAGATCTGGACGCGATACGTACGTTACATTGGCGCGGGCGCGGTAGCTGCGGCGGGCATCATCACGCTGATCCGCAGCCTGCCCGTGATGGTCGAGTCCTTTCGGATCGGCGCTGGCCAACTGCGTGAACAAGTCGAACATCGCGAACAAGGCGGCGCGGCGACGCGTGTTACGAATATGCCCCGCACCGGTCGCGATTTGCCTCTGAAGCTTGTCGGTGTGGGGATTGGCGTCATTGCCCTGATGCTCGCGCTAATCGAAGCGCCTTTTGGCGCGCTTGAGAGCACACTGCAGCGCTCGGTCGCCGCCATTTGCGTGGTGATCTTTGCGTTCTTCTTCGTGACCGTTGCCTCTAGAATTGTCGGACTGGTGGGGGTGACCAGCAATCCGACCAGTGGCATGACGATTGCGGCCTTGCTCGGAACCGCCGGAATCTTCCTGGTCATGGGTTGGACGGACATTAACGGAAAAGCGGCGGCGTTGACCGTCGGCTGTGTTGTCGCCATTGCCGCGAGTATTGCCGGAGACACCTCCCAGGATCTGAAAACCGGCTTCCTGCTGGGTGCAACGCCCCGTTACCAGCAGACCGGCGAGTTAATCGGAGTCCTCTCCTCGGCGACGTTTGTGTGTCTCGCGGTCCTGTTGCTCTCGGAAACCTTCGGATTCGGCAGCGAGGAATTACCCGCCCCGCAGGCGACGTTGATGAAACTGGTGATTGATGGTGTTCTGGACCAGAACCTGCCATGGGGGCTGGTTGGAATTGGCGTGGGAATTGCCATCCTGGCTGAATCGCTGCGAATTCCGTCATTGCCATTCGCCGTCGGTGTGTATTTGCCGGTTGCGACCATGACGCCGATCTTCTTTGGGGGAATGTTGCGCTTGTGGCTGGAGCGATCGGCCCGGGATGAGGCGCAGTTGGTGGATCGCCGCGATCGCGGCGTGTTACTCGGCTCCGGGTTTGTCGGGGGTGAGGGCTTGCTTGGCGTAGCCATTGCCGGTGTGGCGTTCTGGCAGGGTGCCAGGCCGGAAGGTTTCGGGCTGGATTGGCTGGGGCCGGAATGGCTGGCTAATCTCGTCGGTTTCGCAGCGTTCCTGGCCTTCGCGACATGGTTTGTCCGCAGAATAAGGGCGGCCTGAGTTGACGGATCGCCCCGTGTTCAGCTGCGTTTCGGAATTGCTGCTGGAGTGGCAACCGCGAGAGCCAGTGTATTGCCTGTCGCCAAAGCGTTATGCCGAGGCTGCGGCCAGCTTTTTGGAAGGCTTTCCCGGGCGTGTGTTGTACGCCGTCAAAGCCAATGATGACCCCGGTGTGCTGACGGCGCTTCACCAGGCGGGCATTCGGCACTTCGACTGTGCCTCACTGCCCGAGATACACAGCGTCAAGGCGCTGGACCCCGATGCTGCCTGCTATTTCATGACGCCTCTGCGGCTCAGGGGCGCGGCGCGATCTGCCGCCGAGGACTTCGGCGTGCGACATTTCCTCGTCGATGACCCTTCGGGTCTTGAGCAACTGTGCCGTGAAATTGATCCCCGGGGCAAGGTGATTTTTGCGCGAATGGCCGTCAAGCATCCGGATGCGCTGATGAATTTCGCGCACAAGTTCGGCGCTGATCCCAAGGATGTGCCCGCGCTCATGTCTTCGATCCGTCGGCAAGGCGCGGAGCCCGCCCTGGCATTCAATGTGGGCTCGACGGTGGTGTCTCCCCGGGCCTATAGCGAGGCCCTGTTGTGCGCTGGTGAGGTCCTGGCCCAGCTGGAGGCGCCGGTTCGCCTGTTGGACATCGGCGGCGGTTTTCCTCTGAGCTATCCCGAGTTCGACGTGCCACCCCACGAGGATTATTTCTCCGCCATTGGCTTGGTAGCGCGAAGCCTGCCACTGGCGGTCGACGCCCAGTTGCTGGCCGAGCCGGGCAGGGCGCTGGCTGCACCCGGGCTTTCAGCGATTGTCGAGGTTCTCCTGCGAAAGGATCAGCGGCTGTATCTGAATGACGGCATGTACGGCATCTTCTGGGAACTGAGATTCGAGGCCCATCGCAAATACAGGGTGGACGTTTACCGTGACGGCCAGAAATTCGTCTCAGCACCTGCCGAGTTTTCGCTGTTTGGCCCCACCTGCGACGGCAGTGACGCCATGCCGGGCACCTTGGAATTGCCGAGTGATATACGCGCAGGAGATTACCTCCATGTACACGAAATAGGGGCCTACAGCCTCACCGGGCGCACCCGTTTTAATGGTCATTACAGCGACCGCATCGTGACGCTCTCTGGCTCCGGCTGATGGCCTCGGGTACATTGGGCAGGTCCTACGCCAACCCGGTCGATCTTCGTGCATGTGACTGAAACGCTAATGACGGAATGCCCCTACTGCTGGGAAACAATCGAAATGCTGGTCGATTGCCCGGCAGGTCAGCACGACTACATCGAAGACTGCCCTGTGTGTTGCCGCCCCATATCGGTGCGGGCGCATGTTGATAACGAGGGTAATTGCCGGTTGTCAGTTGCCCATGAGGATGAAGCCTGAATCCCACGAGGTCTGATCAATGCTGAAACATCTCCGTGTTCCCCATACCCTCGTGCTGCTGTATGGCATGGTGTTGCTTGCCTGGGTGCTGACGATGGTTTTACCCGCGGGTCAATTCGAAATGACGGTTAACGACCACCAGCGGGAGGTTGTCGTTCCCGGCACCTACCAATTGCTGCCAGAGGCGCAAAGCCCACCCTTAAGTGCGCTTTTTACCGTGATTCCGAGGGGCCTCGAGTCCGCCCAGGGCATCATCTTCTTCATCTTCATTATTGGCGGATCCCTGGCGGTGCTGCGTGCAACCGGAGCTCTTGATGCTGCGCTGGCTCGCGTGCTGCGTCGGTTCGGGGGGCAGCCGGCGCTCCTGATTTTGATGGGGATGTTGGCGTTCGCGGTGGGTTCCTCGACCATCGGCATGGCAGAGGAATACATCCCGCTGGTGGCCATTCTGATCACTTTGTGCGTGGGCATGCGGATGGATACCGTGTCCGCCGTGGGCATCATGGTGGTCGGTTACGGCGTGGGCTATGGAACCGCTGTGATGAATCCGTTCACCGTGCTCGTGGCCCAGGAAGTTGCCGGCGTGCCGCCCGTTTCAGGGATCGGGCTGCGCCTGGCCATGTTTGTCCCCTTCTTCGCGCTGGGCTTCTGGTACGTGCTGCGCTATGCGCGCGCGGTCCGCCAGAACCCTTCAGCATCCCGTGTCGCGGACGTGCCCGAGGCTCAGCCCCCTGAGCCGCCCGTGGTGGGTGAACTGTCCGGACGCCAAAAACTCGTGCTCGGGCTGACCCTGGCCGTCCTGGCGCTCGTGGTCTGGGGGATCAAACAGCACCAGTGGTATTTCGTGGAGTTGGGGGCTGTCTTTCTCGCCCTGGCTGTTGCCGTGGGGCTGCTGGCCCGAATGTCAGCTGATGATATGGCGAAACATTTTATTGCCGGCGCAGGCGAATTGGTGGGCACTGCCCTGCTGATCGGTTTTGCGCGTTCCATCGAAATCATGCTCAGCGACGGGATGGTTTTACATACCCTGGTCAACGGGCTGGCTCAGCCCCTGCTGGCGGTCGGAGCGGAGCTCTCAGCCGTGGGTATGATGCTGATCCAGAGTATCCTCAACTTTTTCATCCCCTCGGGTTCTGGCCAGGCATACGTGACCATGCCCATCATGGCGCCCATTGCCGATATCGTGGGCGTCAGCCGCCAGGTGGCCGTGCTGGCGTTCCAGATGGGCGACGGGTTCATGAACATGATCGTGCCGACCAACGCGGTGCTCATGGGCATTCTGGGCATGTGCGGCATTCCTTATGGCCGCTGGTTTCGCTTCATGTGGCCCTTGATGGTCCAGTTGCTTGTTTTGGGCGCATTGACCATGGTCATCGCGGTTTGGATCGGTTACCAGTAAGCTTAGGGAGTGAATGATTTTCTAAGCATCGATTCACGGGGAGACGTGCTCCGCGTCCGGATCAGCGGCGTATGGACCTTTGACACGCTCTCGGAGCTCGAAACCGCAGCAGCCAGTGTCCAACCCCAGCCGGGACAGGATGTGCTGTTCGTTTGCGGCGAGCTTCAGCGTATAGACATCGCCGGGGCGTGGGTGCTCCATGACCGTGCGCAGCAGCTTTCGGAGTTGGGTTTCGACTCGGACTTCGAGGGCTTCGCTGCAGAGCATTTCAAATTTCTGCAGCAGATCATTGATGCCGCGGCCATCCGGGAATTTCAACCCGAAGAACCCGGTCAGCGTCGAGTTTCCGGGTTCAGGCACCGAATCGAACATATCGGTGCTGCCAGCTCACGCAGCTTCGAGGATCTTGGGAAGATTACCCGGGCAGTGCTGGACGGCTCTCGAAAAATGTCATTGATGATTATTGGTGAGACCTTCCGGCATGTCCTCGAAACCGGCGCCCGTGCCGTGCCGATCGTGGCAACAATCACCTTCCTCGTCGGCATCGTACTGGCTTACCAGGCGTCTGCTCAGCTGGAGCAATTCGGCGCAAAAGTATTCGTCGTTGACCTGGTGAGCATTGCCGTGATGCGCGAAATGGCAGGCCTGATGGCGGCGGTGATGGTCGCGGGCCGATCAGGCAGCGCTTTCGCAGCTGCCTTGGGCACTATGAAGCTGAATGAGGAAATTGATGCCTTGCGCGTCATGGGACTGAACCCAAACCAGATTCTCGTGCTGCCGCGGGTGCTGGGCTTGCTGATTGCCCTGCCGCTTTTGACCGTGCTGGCGGACCTTGCGGGCCTGGCGGGCGGTGCGCTGATTGCGATCGGCAGCCTGGACATCAGCGCAACGCAATTTCTCGAGAGGGTGGCTTACAGTACGGGTCTTGATGATTTTTATGCCGGACTGGTCAAAGCCCCGTTTTTCGCTCTGCTGATTGCCATGGTGAGCATCCTGAGGGGCCTGCAGGTCAAGCACGGTGCTGAAGAATTGGGCCAATTGACCACCAAAGCCGTGGTGCAGTCGATATTCCTGATCATCGTTGCTGACGCCTACTTCACCACGCTGTTCACGAAGATCGGATTCTGATGGACGCCGTGATCAGGGTGGAAAACCTCGTCAATCGCTTTGGCGACCAGGTGGTTCACGATCACCTCTGCCTGGAAATGAAACGCAACGAGATTCTTGGTCTCGTGGGCGGATCTGGGAGCGGAAAGTCGGTGTTGATGAGAAGCATTCTCGGCCTCCAGCAACCCACGGCGGGCCGCATTGAAGTTCTCGGTCATGAAATTGCCTTTCAAAAGGGCGTTCCGTCCCGGCAGATTGGCGTGCTATTCCAGTCGGGTGCGTTGCTGTCAGGGCTGACGGTGCAGGAAAACGTCGAATTGCCCATGGCCTTGCACTCCGATATGCCGGTGGAAACCCGTCATGAACTAGCCAGCCTCAAATTGCTGATGGTTGGATTGCCGCTCTCGGCGGCGGACAAGTATCCCTCGGAACTTTCCGGCGGGATGAAAAAACGCGCGGCGCGGGCCCGGGCCATGGCCCTGGAACCGGGCGTTTTGCTGCTCGACGAGCCCACAGCCGGCCTCGACCCAATCGCAGCGACCGAGTTCGATGAATTGATTTCTTACCTGCACAAGAGCCTGGACCTCAGCATCCTCATGATCACCCATGATCTGGACAGCCTCTTCAGCGTCTGCGACCGGATTGCGGTTTTGGTGGACGGGGGCCTGATTGTTGGTACAGTAGAGGAGATTTTTCAGTCCAGTCATCCGTGGATTGCCAGCTATTTCGGTGTCGCCCGGGCCCAACGTGCCCACGGCGCACTGAGGGATCGGGACCGTGATTAACCGTAACTTTATTGTCGGTGTGTTCGTCAGCGTCTCGCTGGCTGCAATCCTGGTCATGACCTTGTGGCTTTCTGGTGGTCCGGGCGCGACAGAGCGGGCGAGCTATTCGATGTTTTTCTCCCGGGACGTGGGCGGGTTGATGCTGGGTGGCCCGGTATTCTACCTGGGTGTTGAGGTGGGTAACGTCAGCCGCATGCAGATCATTCCGGGGGACCCGATGCGGGTCAGGGTGGACATTGAGGTGCTCGAGTCGACGCCCATAGACACGGGCACGCATGCCTCCTTGCTCTACCGCGGAATTACCGGGGTGACGGTGATCAATCTCGCCGGCGACCGCGGCATGAACCTGCCTCTGAAGCGGCCCCCGGATCAGCAGTTTCCCGTGATCGAGGTCAGGGACAGCGGCTTGGCTGCGATGTTGGCCGACGCGCCCAGCGTCATCCACAAGCTCGATCAACTCCTGTCCAGCGCGAATGAATTGTTCGGTGAGGACAATCGCGCTGCTGTCGCCGAGACTCTGGACAACCTGTCCCGGGTGTCAGGTGCCCTGGCCGGTCGCGAGCGTGATTTCGCTGAATTGCCGACGGTGATCCGCGATACCCTGCTCGAGGTGCAAACAGGCGTGTCTGAATTGCTGGCTACGGTTGAGACATTGCGCCCGGGCCTGGATCAAACCGTGGACCATCTTGCTCAAGCCACCGGCAAACTCTCCGATGCCGCGACGCGTCTCGATAAATGGATGGCCAACAGCGACGGAGAAATGCAGGAATTCATGGGTGATGGCCTTGGCCAGGTGCCAGCATTGATCAGTGAAACCCGCGAGACGCTGCGCGAGATTGAAAAGCTGGTGCGCAGCCTGAGGGAAGACCCTTCGCGATTGATTTATCGACCCAGCACCGAAGAAGAGGCGAATGAATGACGACTGATCGCACATCGCTTGTGATGAAATGGACTGTTTTCTGCATGACGCTGAGCGCGCTAACGGCTTGTGGCAGTCTCATCGAGACACAACGCCCGGCGGACGAAGTGTACTGGCTCGAGCCGCTTGCCGGGGAGTTCGCAACAGCGGACGGGGCAGTGCCAGTCCGGTTGCAAGTCTCGGCGGTCCCGGGTCTCGACACGGATCGAGTGCTTTCACTCGACGAAGACGCGCGGCTCGCGCAATTGGGCCTTGCTCGGTGGCCGGATTATCTGCCGGAGCTCCTCGGCTCAGTGCTTCGCCGCAGCCTGCAAGGCGCGGGCCTTCATGTTCTCAATGATTCCGTGGGCCATGAAGAGAATCAATGCCTGCTCAACGTCGAGGTTCGGTCTTTCTTTGCCCGTTCCCGCCAGGGCAACGCGCAGTCGGCAGAGGTCCAGCTTGCGGGTAAGCTGTCCTGTGGTACAGGTGAATGGGCCCTGACGCTGGTTTCAACGCAACCCACAGGCAGTGCCGCGCCGGATGTGGTTGCGGCATTGCAAAACGCCTTGGATGAGGTCAGTGAACGTCTGATTGACCAAGTCAGGGCGGCGGCTTCGCCATCATGATTCTGCTGATTGTTTTCGTGCTGATTGCACTGGTTTTCTCTTTCCTCTGCTCTATTGCAGAAGCGGTGATTCTTAGCGTGACACCGGCGTACGTGGCCGTCCTGGAACAGGAGGAGAAACCCTCAGCCAAAGTGTTGCGCGCACTGCGCGACGAGATTCACCGCCCCTTGGCGGCCATATTGACACTCAATACCATCGCACACACGGTCGGTGCGGCGGGTGCCGGTGCACAGGCAGCGGCGGTGTTTGGCAATGCCTACCTGGGTATTGCCTCTGCGATTCTCACCCTCCTGATCCTGGTGTTTTCCGAGATCATTCCCAAGACCATGGGCGCCCGTCACTGGCGGCGGCTTGCACCCGGTACGGCCTATGGACTGAAATTCCTGGTGATCGCGTTGTACCCTTTTGTGCTGTTGTCGGAAAAAATCACGGGGGGGTCCGTGGAGGGCAACACGCTGAGTGGATTCAGCCGCAGCGAATTTGCCGCCATGGCGGAACTCAGTGCCGAGGAAGGTCAGCTGGCTCAGCGCGAGTCGGAAATCCTCAAGAACCTGATGGCGTTGAGGAAAGTCAAGGTGCAGGATGCGATGACGCCTCGTACGGTTATTTTCTCCTTGCCAGACTCCACCACCATCGAACAATTTTTTCACCGGCATGACCAGTCATTCTCGCGCGTTCCGGTCTATCGTGAGGATCCGGACGAAGTGATCGGTTTCGTGCTGCGGAGTGATATGCTGCTGGCCAAGGCGCGGGGGAGTTCGGACAAATTGCTTTCCGCATATATCCGGGAGATGCCGGCAATACCGGAAAACCTGTCACTTGCGCGCGCTTTCAATCACCTCATGACCGTCGAGTCCCACATCGCCCTGGTGGTGGATGAGTACGGAGACCTCCAGGGGCTTCTGACGCTTGAGGACATCCTGGAGACCCTGCTGGGCGTGGAAATCGTGGACGAGGGTGATTCCTCGGTGGACATGCAGGACCTCGCGCGCCGGAAATGGCGCAAACGCGCAAAGAGCATGGGGCTGGACTGAGGTTCTGCGCGGCGCTATTCGTATCTCAGGGCGTCAATGGGGTCGAGTTGAGCCGCCTTGGCCGCCGGTACAATGCCAAAGACGATGCCCACCGCGGCGCTGAAGCCAAAACTCAGACCAATGGCCCACAGCGGCACGCGTGCATCGGGGAAGTCGGGCAGCAGGGTCGCGACCAGCGCGCCCAGTCCGTGCCCCAGCGCCACGCCAACCAGCCCGCCGATCAGACAAAGGGTCAGTGCCTCGATCAGGACTTGCAGCAAAATGTCCTGCCGCGTGGCGCCAAGTGCCTTGAGAATGCCGATTTCCCGGGTGCGTTCAGTGACCGAGACCAGCATGATGTTCATGATGCCGATGCCGCCGACCAGTAGGGAGATGCCGACGATTCCCGCGGACACCAGGGTGATGGTGTTGATGACGGTATTGAAGGACTCCGTGAGTTGTTCGGGTGTTTGAACCCTGAAGTCATCGGGCTCGTTGGCTTTCAGGCCGTGTTCGAGCCTCAGCACACGTCGAATTCGCTCCTTCACTTCCTCCTGGCGCTTAATGTCATCCACCAATAATTGAATCTGGATGTCGAGCCCCCTCGAGTTGCCCATCAGCCGTTTTGCCGTTCCATAGGGCAGCAGCACGTAGTCATCCTGGGAGAAGCCCAGCAGTTCGCCCCGCCGTTCCAGCACGCCCACGATCCTGCACCACTCCTGGCCAATTCGGAAATACTCGCCGACCGGATCTTCCGGCATCTCTAGGTTTTCAACCACATCAACACCCACGAGGCAGACCAGTCGACGCCGTGCGTCGTCCTCACGGCTGAAAAACCGCCCTGTCTCAGGATAGACCCCGTTCACCTCGAGATAGCTGGGGCCGATTCCAACCACCTGGGAGAACGAGGACTGGGAGCGATAACTGATGCCGCCCCGTTGGCCGCGCTGCATGTAGAGAATGGGTGTGATCTCCGAAATTCCCTCGATTCTTTGCTCGATCACGCGCAAATCCTGATCCGTCAGGCGGGCGAATCGACCCTGCAGAGCCTTTTTGAAGGGGGTGTAGGAACGAATGGTGAGGGAGTTGCCGCCGAGTCCGGCGAATTGAGAGTTGACGGTGTAGGACAGACCCTGAACGATGGACACCACGGCGATCACGGACATCACGCCGATGATAATGCCCAGTGAAGTGAGCAGTGATCGAAAACCATGCGCGCGGATGGATTCGAGCGCGGAGCGAAAACTTTCCAAAAGCATGAACATCAGCTCTGCACTCCGTCCTGGGCGATGTCCGAAGCAATTCGGCCATCCTCGAGGCGAATGACGCGTTTGCAATGCGCGGCGATATCTGGTTCATGAGTCACCATGATGATGGTCTGGCCCTGCGCATGCAGTTCATCGATCAGGCGCATGATCTCATGGCTGGTCCTGCTGTCCAGGTTGCCGGTGGGTTCATCGGCCAGGAGAATCGAGGGTTGCCCCACCAGGGCCCTGGAGATGGCGACTCGCTGGCGTTGGCCGCCCGACATCTGGTTGGGCAATGAATCCAGTCGGTCACCCAGCCCGACTCGGTCCAGTGCCCTTGCCGCCAACTTGTGGCGCTCCTGACGCGGAATCTTCCGGTACACCAAAGGTTGCATCACGTTTTTTACCGCGGAGGCGCGAGGCAGGAGGTTAAAGCTCTGAAAAACAAAGCCGATGTCACGGTTCCGCGCGGTGGCCAGGTCAGCCTCACTCATGTCTCCGACTTCCCGGCCATTGAGGCTGTACTCGCCGCTGGTGGCACGATCCAGGCAGCCGATGATGTTCATCAGCGTGGACTTGCCCGAGCCGGACGAGCCAATGATGGCAACGTATTCATTCTGGTCGATATCGAGGCTGACGCCATCAAGCGCATTGAGCGAGTTCTCACCCATGACGTAGGTACGGTACACGTCCCGAAGCGCTATCACGGGAGCGTTCTTGGCAGTGGTAACGCTCAATCCTCGTCCTCTTCCTCGGCGTTTGATTTTTCCTCGACTTGATCACCGTCTGATAGGTTTCGGAACACGCGGAAGGGCCCGGTGATGACCTGCTCGCCTTCTTGGACTCCTGAGAGAATCTGCTGGTCGCTGTCGCTGGAGATACCGATCTCAACATCCCGGCGTTGCGCGGTTCCTTCTTTCACGACGAAGACAAAGGTCTGCTCTTCGGTCTCTGACTCATCTGTTTCGCTTGCAATTGCGCTCTCATCGTACTGAACCGCCTGGACCGGGACCGCCAGAGTCTCCTCTGAGGTTTCCGTGTAGATGTCCGCTCGCACGCTCATGCCGGGACGCACCCTGATCTCCTGTTGCTCATCCAAAAGGATCTTCACGAGAAAGTTGAGGCTTTGTTGCCCCTGTTCCTGCCGCGCAACTGCGGCAATGGTTTGCACGGTGCCCGCAAGGGGGGTGTCCGGGTGCGCGGCCGGGAAAATGTCGGCGCGCTGACCCTCCTCGACCTGGGCAATGTCCGCCTCGTCGACCTGCACTTCGGTCAGGGTTTCGGAAGGGTCAGCGATGACCATCATCGTGGACCCCGGGATGTTGGTGGTGCCTGCGATCACCGTTTCTCCAACTTTCACGTCGATCTGGATGACGATGCCATCGATGGGTGAGCGGATCCGGGTCTTTTCAAGTTGTTCCTGGGACTGGTTCAGGGCCGCCCGGGCCTGTGTCAGCGACTCTTCGAGTGAGCGCAGGTCGACTTTGGCCAGGGCCAGTTCGTTTTCGAGGCGCTCGAAACTGTCCTCGTCCACCAGGCCGGACTGGAATAGGGATGCCTGTCGCTCGTGGCGTTGCTCAAGGTTGCTGATCAGCAATCGCTGTCGCTCCATGGCGATCTCCTGGATGCGAACGCGGGCGGCCGCCTGATCGACCTGTGCCTGGTATGACTCAGGGTCCAGGGTGATGACCCGGTCGCCTCGCGAGACCGTGTCAGATTCCTTGACGTGCAGCTCCACGACTTGGCCAATGACCTCCGAGCGCAATTGGACCTGCTCGCGGAATGCCAGGGTTCCGGAGGCGAGAATCGAGCTCCTGATTGGCTTGAGCTCCACCGGTTTGATTTCGACTTGCTTGGCATCCGGTCCACTCGTAATTTTCGATAGCAGCGGCAAGCCGACGATCAGTGCGCCGATCAGGCCGAATATGATGATTTTTTTCACGCCGAGGGTTCCTTCAAATGAATGCAGCCCAAATGCCGTAGACCAGCACAAAAGGAAATGCGCCAATGATGATTGATTTCAACAAACTGCTTCCGGTCCAGCGGGAGAAACCGATGCCGACCAGGCCCACGCTCCAGAAATTGGTCAGCAACAGCGAGTTGCCCCAAGTGAAACCGCGGTCACCCGGTTCAAGGTGTAACAGCAGTGAATTCACCGAAAGGGCCTGAAGTTCGTGCTGGGGCAACTGATTGCCATCCTGCATGAGGATGACCACGAAAGCGGCGACGGTGGAAAAGATATTGACAAAACTCGTCCAGACCGACATCGAAAACCATTGCGTCCAGCGCAGAGCAGCGCCGGCTGTCAATTTGTTGGCGAGATGGTAGTAAGTCGCCAGCAGGCTGTAAATCAGCAACGATACAACCGGAATCAGGATGACAGACATGACGAGATTGTTTTGGCGGCTCATACGGCCCCGGATCCATTCCGCGGATTCGGCCCGTGTTTCAACGGGTTGGGACATGATGATCTCGTCGACCATCCAGTCGAAATCGACCCAGTTGATGTAATAAGCCGTGAGCCCGATGCCGAGCAACATGCTCAAACCCAATGGCCACCACAACCATTTGACGTGATCCTTCACCCCTGCCAGTGCGGTTCCAGGCGCGGTGACAATATCGATTAAGGCATTGAAAACGTTATATTTGCTCGTGGACATGATATCTCTGTGCTGTGCCGGTTTTTTTCGGGGTAGCAGTCTGAAGCATTTTCGGATCGGTGGAAAGGGTCAAAAGTCAGGGGGCTGAGTCAGGCGCAGGGAAAATTCACTAAAAATTGACGGTGTGTAACGCATCGTGTCAGTTTTTATGAGGCCGTCCGGTCTTGAAATCCGAAGCATACGCAATAAGGTGAGTGTCATGTTGATCAAAACCCGTACTGAGATCAGTGAATCCCAAGTCACGGATGAGAAGGTATACCTCAATCGACGGGCTTTTCTGGCCGCGGCCGGTATCGGAGCGGCAGGGATGACGCTTAACAGACCGCTAATGGCTTCGCTGGCCAATGACGCGGCGGCGACCGGCGCGCTGTTGCCGGGCATCAAGGAAAGCCCGTTCAGCACTGCTCAACAACCCAATTCCTGGCAGGATATAACGACCTACAACAATTTCTACGAGTTCGGGCTGGACAAAAGCGACCCGGCAGAAAACGCCCACACCCTTCAAACCGAGCCGTGGAGCGTGGAGGTGAAAGGGCATTGCGAACAGCCAGGGATCTATCCGTTGGAAGATCTTGTCAAGGAAAGCGCTCTGGAAGAACGCATTTACCGATTGCGGTGCGTTGAAGCCTGGTCGATGGTGGTGCCGTGGGTTGGCATACCCCTGGCCGATCTGCTGAAACGTTTCAAGCCTGACTCACGGGCCAAGTATGTGCGTTTCAAGACCCTCTTTGACCCCGACCAGATGCCCGGCCAGCGCCGCCGGGTTCTGCGTTGGCCCTACGAGGAAGGCCTGACGATTGATGAGGCGATGAATCCACTCAGCCTGATGGCCGTAGGACTTTATGGACGGGTCATGCCCAATCAGAATGGTGCGCCGATGCGCCTGGTCGTACCTTGGAAATATGGCTTCAAGAGCATCAAGTCCATCAACTACATCGAGTTTACGCAGCAACAACCCCGTACCAGCTGGGAACTCTCGGCACCCCACGAGTATGGTTTCTATGCGAACGTCAACCCGGAAGTGGACCACCCGCGATGGAGCCAGGCTCGTGAACGCGTGATTGGTTCTGGGCTGTTTGCGGCCAAGCAGGATACCCTGATGTTCAACGGGTACGCCGAACAGGTGGCGCACATGTACAGCGGGCTGGATTTACGCAGAAATTACTGAGCGCACTGAAATGCGGCCGGGTTCTCCTTCGTTCCTGATGCTCACCAAGACGGGGCTCTGGGTGCTGGGGCTGCTGCCCCTCGCCGGTATGCTTCTGGGCCTGTTCGAATGGCGGCAGTTTTCCCTTGGCGCGAACCCCATCGAGACGCTGTTGCACCGATGCGGAGAGTGGGGCCTAAATATCCTGTTGCTCTCCCTTGCCATCACGCCCCTTCGTCACTGGCTGGGTTGGCCGTGGCTGGTGCGGTATCGGCGTCTCGTGGGCCTGTTCGCCTTTTTTTACCTTTCGCTCCATCTCTCCATCTACTTGCTGCTCGATCAGCGTCTCGACCTGGCAGCCATTCTCGAAGATGTAGCCAAGCGGCCTTACATTACCCTTGGGGTGCTCGCCTGGCTGACCTTGCTGCCCATGGCTGCCACTTCGACGCGCGGCATGATGCGCAGGCTCGGGCGACGATGGAAAATGCTTCACCGCGGCGTGTACGCCGTGGCAGTTTTGGGCGTGTGGCACTACTGGTGGCAAGTCAAGGCGGGGGTCAAAGAGCCCCTGGTTTATGCGCTGATCCTCTCGATTTTGCTGTTCTCACGCTGGTGGCGCCATCGCCGGCGAAGCTCTGCTTAGCTCGAGACTCGTTGTTGCTCAGGAGTTCCCGGCTGGCCGACCCGGGCAGGTTTCGATCAAGCTGCAAAAGCTGCGGACCGGTGCTTTGAACTGCCATTTCAAGGGACATGGTTTCGGTTTTGGAATAGAATTCCGTGTCCGTGGTCGATGCGCCGCGGCAAATTTCACAGGAACAGGAACTTTCAGATCCAATGAGTAATGCAGCCTGGCAAGAACGCAAAGCCAACGCCTTCGCCCGTGGCATGGGCAACATATTTCCCATTTTCATCGATCGCGCCGAAAACTCGGAGGTGTGGGATGTCGAGGGAAACCGCTACATCGACTTTGGAGCCGGCATCGCCGTGGTGAATACCGGCCACAGCCATCCCGATGTCGTTGCGGCCGTGAAAAACCAGGTGGACCGCTTCAGTCACACCTGTGTCATGGTGAATCCCTATCCCTCAGTCGTGGAGCTTGCGGAGCGAATCAACTCGGTCGTTCCCATTTCCGACGCCCGTTGCATGTTTGTATCCACGGGGGCGGAGGCGGTTGAGAACGCCATAAAGATTGCGAGATCGAAGACGGGTCGTCCCGGTGTCATCGCGTTTTCTGGTGGATTCCATGGGCGAACCAACCTGTGCATGGGACTGACCGGCAAGGTGATTCCCTACAAAAAAGGGTTTGGTCCGTTTACCCCGGAAATTTACCACGCACCTTTCCCTGCCCAATACCTTGGGGTCAGCGCGGATGATTCCATTCATGCCCTTGAAGCCCTGTTCAAGTATGACATTGAACCGGCGCGCGTCGCGTCGATCATCATCGAACCTGTGCAGGGAGAGGGCGGATTTTACCCGGTGCCCGAGGGGTTCATGAAGCGCCTGAGAGATATCTGTGACGCGCACGGCATCGTGCTGATCGTTGACGAAATTCAAAGTGGCTATGGGCGCACGGGCCACATGTTTGCCGTCGAGGCGGATGGCATCGAACCCGACATCATCACCATGGCCAAGGGCATCGCTGGCGGCTATCCCATCGCTGCGGTTGCTGGCAAAGCCGAAGTGATGAATGCGCCTGATCCTGGCGGGCTGGGCGGAACCTATGCGGCGTCCCCGCTGGGCTGTGCCGCAGGCCTCGCCGTGCGTGATGTCATCGAAAATGAGTCTCTGTGTCCACGGGCTCTGGAGATCGGCGATCGATTGCAGGCCGGGCTTGAAGCCATCAGTAAACGCCATCCCGGTCACATCGGCGACATTCGGGGCAAGGGCGCCATGGTGGCCATGGAGTTGGTGCACGAAGATGATCCCGAACGACCTGACGCCGATTTGACCGCTCAACTGGTCAAGCGGGCAGGTGAGTCCGGCCTGATACTCATATCCTGCGGGGTACGTGCCAACGTGATTCGCATCCTGGTCCCGTTGACGATTCCCTGGGCGCATCTCGATGAAGGCCTCGGCATCCTCGGCGACCTGTTCGATGAATGCCTTTCTGACTGAATCCCCGGAGTGAACAACGCGATGCATTGGTTGAAGAAACTGCTTAAGTACGGCGCGATTCTTATGGTCATTGTCGTGGTATCAGTGGGCGCATTTTTGGCGCACACCTGGTACTTCAAGCCACTGACCATCGACCTGTTTTTCGCGCGTACGTTTTTGCAGATGGGCCTGGAAAGCCCGGAGATGCTGAGCTCCCTCAGGGTTTTGGAGCCCCTGGGCATCAAGGGACACAATTCGGAACTCGATGATGCGAGCCTCGAATCAGGGGACCGCATGATGGCGAAGATGCGCGATGCGCACCAGGTGCTGCAGTCCTACCGTGACGAAGACCTGGACGCTGCTGACTTGATGTCGAAGCGCGTTGCCATGAGCATGCTGGACCTGATGGTCAACGAGGGCATGGCGTTTCGTTACCATAACTATCCCGTCAATCAGTTGTTCGGAGTGCAAAACGGATTTCCGTCTTTCATGGAGTCCACCCATCAGGTTGAATCAGTGCGTGATGCGGAGGATTACGTCGAGCGACTTTCGAAAGTCGGTCAGAAATTCGACCAGGTACTCGTCGGCCTTGAGCACCGCGAGGCCTTGGGCATTCTGCCGCCGCAATTCGTGATCACCAAGGTCATTGAAGAGATGCAGGCGTTCGTCTCCACGCCACCGGAAGAGGGCATCCTGATGGCGGCGCTGCAGGACAAAATGGAACAGGCGCAGCTTCCCGAGGAAGCCCGGCAGCGCGTAGCCGATGCTGCACGAGAACAAATAACGAACACGGTCTATCCGGCCTACGGACGATTGATTGGGTACTTCGAGCAGCTCGATGAGAAGGTCAGTGAGAACTTCGGCGTTTGGGCGCTGCCAGACGGTGATGATCTGTATGCCTTGGCGATCAAGCTCTACACCACCACTGACTATACCGCTGAGTACATTCACGCCTTTGGACAGTCGGAGGTCGATCGGATCCAGTCAGAAATCCTCGACATTCTCGCGGGCGAGGGCTGGGACGTGTCTGCCGGGTTCACTGCGGCGATCACGGATATGTCAGAGAGTCCCCAGTTCTATTATTCGGATACCGATGAGGGTCGCGAGGCCATTCTGGCGGACTACAAGGCCATCATCGAAGAAATCAATGCCCGTATGGAGCCGGTTTTTGACGTCGTGGCCAATTCCGAGGTTGATGTACGGCGCATCCCCGAGTTCAAGGAGAAGACCGCTCCGGGCGCTTATTATGAGCGACCGGCCTTCGATGGTTCCCGCCCCGGTGTTTTTTATGCCAACCTGTACGACATCAAGGCCACGCCCCGCTACAGCATGCGAACGCTTGCTTACCATGAGGCGGTACCCGGCCACCATTTCCAGATCGCAATCCAGCAGCAGCAGGATGATTTGCCTTTTTTCAGGCGACTGATTCCGTTTACCGCCTATACGGAGGGCTGGGCCTTGTATGCAGAGCGTGTGGCCTGGGAAATGGGTTTGCAGGATGACCCGTATGACAACATCGGACGCTTGCAGGCTGAGCTGTTCCGGGCCGTGAGGCTGGTCGTGGATACCGGTATTCACGCCAAACGCTGGACGCGGGAACAGGCGATCGACTATATGATCAACCATACGGGGATGGCGGAGAGTGATGTCGTGGCGGAAATCGAACGGTATTTCGTGATGCCTGGCCAGGCTCTCGCTTACAAAGTGGGAATGACGAAGATTCTGGAGCTGCGGGACCTTGCGCAGGCGTCCCTGGGCGAACGCTTCGATATACGGCAATTCCATCGCGTCATTCTGACTAACGGGGCCTTGCCACTGAACCTGCTCGAGGAAGTGGTCAGGGCCTATATCGCTGAGGTACAACCGTCTGCCGCTTGAGGACATTTAAGTGCAGGAGATGCGCGTCATGAGCCGTTGGTTCGTTGCCCTGCTGACCCTGTGCTACCTGGCTCAGGCCAGCGCGCAGGAGTTTGAACCCACGCCGGATGAAATCCCACTTGTTGACTGGTATTACGCCTCTGCATTTGGCACGGGCCAGTATCGCGCAGGGGAGCGCAAGGTCAGCATCCTGAGAATTCCCATCGCGTGGAATCTAAACACTGAAAGTGCACGATGGCAGCTCCGATTTCTGCTTCCGGTGACTTTGGGCGCGGTGGATTTCACCTTTGACGACCTGGTCGACAAACCCCTGGATACCGTAGCTCTTGCGACGATTACGCCCGGGGTGGAGTTAATGACCGACGTTGGTGATCACTGGCGGTTGAGAACTTTTGCCACCTTGGGTGGCGGCGTGGAATTTGATGGTGATGACCGAGCGTGGATCTATTCGGTGGGTGTCAGCGGAAGGCGTTCCCTGGCATGTGAAGCCTGGCGATGTACGCTGGGATTGTCGGCGACGGGGGCGGGCTACAACGCGCGGCTGGGCGAACAGGATGCCATGTCCAGCCTCGCAGTCGGGTTCGACCTGATTACCCCAGTGAGCCGGGCGTTCCTCGGGCGGGATTTGAGGCCGGGCATTTTTGCTCTATACCGAAATTACCTCTCTGGTTTTGATTTTATTATCAATCCAACCGGTATCGAGCCCGTGACACGGGAGTGGGAGTTCGGAGTGAGTCTGAATTTTGATAGGCCATTCAAAATCTTCGGATACACCTTCAATCGCGTGGGGATCAGTTACCGGCGGGGTGGAGAATTGCGGGGCCTGCACTTTGTCAGTCGTTTCCCATTCTGATTTTTGGTTACCGCCCGGTGCCAGGGTATCGCGAATCAGCATCACTCCAATTGTCGCACCAGGCGAGGATACCAAAGCGCTTGAGTGAACCCCCGCACCGCCATGAATACCAGCACCGCGCCCCACAGACCCCCCAGCCCCCATTGTCGGGTCATCCATTCCAGGATGGCGAGATAGACGGCGAAGGCAATGCCCATGGTCACCATCATGGCGCCCGCAGCCGTTGCACCGACATAGACGCCATCGAAGTGGTAACACCATACAGAAATCACGGGCAGGGCGATCACCAGGGGCATGATGTTGGAGACGGCGAGCTGAATATGGGTGATGTCCGTAAGCAATTCAGTCAGCGCGTCTCCGCCGATGGCGAAAAGCACGGCATAGATGATGCTGGACACCGCGGCCCACAGCCCGGTGAGCCGGACCCAGCGGCGAAACTGCTGCACCCGTCGCTCACCCCATGCCTTGCCGGTCAGGGCCTCTGCTGCATGGGCGAAACCATCGAGTCCCAGGGCAATCAGCAGCATGTATTGATTCACCACATGGCTTGCCGCCATTTCCGTGGTGCCCAGGACGGCAGCTTCCCGCATGATGATGGCGAGGGCGGTCATAAGAAAGATCGTGCGAATAAAAAGAAAGCCGTTGACGGTCAGTAAACGCCGAAAGCGTCCAATGGCCCAGGTTGCGGATTCGCGCAATGCCGCTAGCAGCGCTCGAGTGCCACGCAGTCGAATAATGATCCAGATGCTGGCGCCCGTTGCGAGCCATTGCGCGATCAAGGTGCCCAGGGCAATCCCCTGGACCCCCATTTCCAAGCCCACCACAAACCACACGTTCAAAATGGCATTGGTGACGTTCAGGATGAGATGAATGGCGAGGACACTGCCCGTGCGCCCGAGGCCGAACAAGACACCCGCGATGGCGTAGGTCAGCAAGGTCGCAGGTGCGGCCCATATTCTGATTTCAAAGTAGGTCCTGGCCAGAGGCACAACATCAGGCGGCGGCAGCATCCACTGCAGGCTCAGCGAGAGAATGGGGGCTTGCAAAGCGATGAGCAACGCGCCCAATGCAGTCCCCAGTGCCGCTGACCGGATGACTTCGGCATTCAGCCCCATTGCATCACCCTGACCGTGTGCCTGGGCAATCAGTCCAGTGGTGCCCATGCGTAAAAAGCCGAAGGCCCAGAACAGATAATTGAAAATTACGCTGCCAAGGCCCACCGCGGCGAGATGCACTGCGCTGGGCAGGTGACCGATCGCCCAGGTGTCGACCAGGCCTACAAGTGGCGTCGAAGAATTGGCAATGATCGCCGGGACGGCAATATGAATAATGCGCCGATGAGCATGTTTATGAGCGAGCTCAGCGGGGGCGCTCATGAGCGTTTCGTCCTTGCCAGCGGCATTGAGTTTGAGTTCCTGGTGGAAGGGGCGGAAATTCGCTTTGTATCATAATCCTTGGCATTGACGCGTCCGGCGGTGTATGATGCGCTCGCTGCCAGTTGCGGCATGTGATAGAGATTATAAGTCGGCATCCTTGGTTTTCCATGAACTGCATTTCCCGCTCCCTGTCCCTTCTGCTTCAGCAAGACCGTCTGTGTGACGGATTTTTTTAATTAGAGTGAGATTTATAAAATGTCTGAGAAGATTGTCGGGACTGTCAAGTGGTTCAATGACGAAAAAGGTTATGGCTTTATCGCACGTGAAGGTGAGCGCGATGTTTTTGTTCACTTCCGCAATATCGTTGGTGAAGGTCATCGTAGTTTGAAAGAGGGTCAGCAAGTGGAGTTCACCATTGGTGAAGGCCAGAAAGGCCCCCAAGCCGAGGACGTTGTGCCCATGTAAGACAATCCACCCGGTGGATAAAGAAACCCGGTGCGCCTTCAGGCCCGCCGGGTTTTCTTTTGTTGGCAATTGGTTTTGGGTTCTGTGATTACCTGCTGCGAACCAGCAGCGAGTTCATGAGCTTGAGAGCGGCCTCGTGGTAATGGCCGCCAAACAGGTTGAGATGATTGAGGACGTGATAGAGCTGATACAGGTCACGTCGCAGGGGATAACCCTCGTGGATCGGCCAGTGCGCACGGTATGCGGCAAAGAATTCCGCACTGAAACCACCGAACAGCTCAGTCATCGCCAGGTCCGTCTCGCGGTCACCATAATAGCTCGCTGGGTCGAAAATCACGGGCGTGCCCTTGGCCAGGAAAGCGCAGTTCCCGCCCCACAAATCGCCATGCAACAACGAGGGTACGGGTGCGTAGCCGTTAAACAGCGCCGGAAGATGTTCCATCACGGCTGTGCCTGTTTCCTGCAATTGGCCGATGTGGCCGTTTTTTCGTGCGAGCTGCAGCTGATAATTGAGGCGTCGGGCAGCCCAGAATTCGATCCAGTCGTCGCTTGGCGTATTGGCTTGTGTCGTTGTGCCAATGTAGTTGTCCCGATGCCAACCGAATGAATCACTCGTGCAATGGTGCATGGCGGCGAGGCCTTCACCGAGCGCGGCATCATTGCCCCGAGCGCTGAGCTGAAGGTACTCCAAAACCAGGTAGGCCGTTCGGTCGAGTCGGCCCCAGGCGATGGGCACGGGGCAGGTCAGGGTTGCCGTGCGCGCGATCAGCTGCAATGCTTCGGCTTCCGCCTCGAACATCGGGCTTAATTCGGCTCGATTGATTTTTATGAAGTAGTCGCGTTCATCATCAGCCACACGGATGGCGTCGTTGATATCGCCGCCGGGTACCCGGGAGATCCATTGCAAGCGCCCTTTCAGCAGATCGAGACGCTGCAGTTTGTCCTCCATGGCTGTCAGAAAAGTCTCGGGATCAAGCATCACTGTGCCGTGTTGGGTCGCCAATTTGCGGTCTCGCGAAATGATTGAGTCATCTGCGATGCAGGTGCCGCGGTTTTTCACCAAGCGCTGCATTCACAATCTGGCATAATAGCCGGTCCTCGGAGTAGCGCCGAGGAATCTCTCGGGTTGATGGCAATGTAAGAGGAATAAGAATGAAACAACTTTACAGATCAGTAGTGTTGATGCTTACCGTCATGTTGGTGACAGGATGCGCATCCACTGGGGAAAAATTTGGAAGCAATGAATGGGTTAAGTGCGCCCTGATTGGCGCGGGTGTCGGCGGCGTAGTGGGTTCCGCGAAGAACACCAAAGCAGCTGTTGGCGCGGCCGCGCTGGCGGCTGTTGTCGGCGCTTTGACTTGCGCTGGTCGCGACGAAGATGGCGACGGTGTGGTCGATGACAAGGACCAGTGTCCCGGTACCGTTGACGGCGCGGAAGTCGATCAAAACGGGTGCGAACTCGACTTTGACGGCGACGGCGTGCCTGATCGTCTTGATGAATGTCCTGATACAGAGGCAGGTGCTGCGGTCGACGCGCGCGGCTGCGAACTTGACGGCGACGGTGATGGCGTTGTCAACAGCCAGGATCAATGCCCGTCGACACCGGCCGGTGCCGACGTCGATGCCATGGGTTGCGAGCTCGATGATGATGGCGACGGGGTAGGTAACAGCACGGATCAGTGCCCTGACACCGCGGCGAATACGCCCGTGGATAACGTGGGCTGCAAGCTGCCAGTGACCTACGAACTCGAAGGCATCAATTTTGATTTCGATTCGGCTCGGATCACGGACGGCTCAAGGGCCGCGCTCGATGATGCCTTGCAGATCATGCAGCGGCACATGGAGTTGCGCGTTGAGATTGCCGGCCACACCGACAGCACGGGGGCACAAGCCTACAACCAGAAGCTGTCAGAACGACGGGCAGGCGCCGTGCGCGACTACCTGGTTGCCAACGGCATAGACGTCTCCCGGCTTGAAGTGATGGGTTACGGGGAATCACAGCCCGTGGCAGACAACGCAAGCCGTGAGGGCCGTGCAGCCAACCGAAGAGTGGAGATGCGTCAACTCTAAGTTTGCGCGTTAACATGCAGTCACGCGGAGCCGGGCACTGCTGTCGCCCGGCTCCGTTTTTTTACGTCCTGGTTTTTGAGGTGCAGAGAAGATGAAGAAAGTCATTGTGACGGGCGCTAACCGGGGTATCGGCCTGGAACTATGCCGCCTCTACAGCGAACGCGGTGACCAGGTGACGGCGCTGTGCCGCTCACATTCAAATGAACTGCGGGACCTGGATGTTTCGGTGTTGGAGGGGATAGAAATCACCGACGCCGGAGCGATCGGCGGCCTCGCGCAAACGCTTCGCGGGCAGCACTTTGATTGTCTAATTGTCAATGCCGGAATACTCGAGCCCGACCGCTTGGCATCGCTGGATTATGAGAGCATTGAACGGCAGTTCAGGGTCAATGCGATGGGGTCATTGCGGGTCGTAGAGGCCTTGATCCCGAACTTGCCCCGAGGATCCTGCATTGCGCTGATGACCAGCAGAATGGGGTCCATAGAGGACAACAGCTCGGGCGGGTACTACGGTTACAGGATGTCCAAGGCCGCGCTGAACATCATGGGCAAGAGCCTGAGTATTGACCTGGCGCCTGTCGGGATCAGTGTGGCGATACTCCATCCGGGAATGGTGGGCACACAAATGACCCAGGGTCACGGTATTCACCCCGCGCTTGCTGCGGCGAATTTGATCGAACGGATCGACGGCTTGCGAGCCAGCGACAGCGGAACCTTCTGGCACGCGGAGGGCGAAGTCCTGCCCTGGTAGCGCTCAGTCCGCGTCTTGCATCAGGCCTTTCAAAACAATGTCGGTGTAACTGACGAGGCCAACAATCTCATCGTTGTCGATAACCGGCGCCCGAGACATGCCGAAGCGCTCGAACAGGCGCGTGCAGTACCGTATGTCCATGTCCGAATCCACGCTGATCACGGGTTTCGACATGATCTCGTAGACATTTACACGGTCGGGTGACAGGTTGCGCCCCAGGACCTGGCGGGCAATGTCGCCGAACATTACCACCCCGTATTCGTCATTCTCGTCACGTTTGTCTACGATCAGGGTGCGCGTATTCTGGTTTTTCATATCGCGGAGGGCTTGGGTCACGGTGAGCATGCCGTCCACCACGTCCACCCCGGTTTTCATTACATCTCGCACTCTGATGATGGTTTTGCCGGTATTCATATCCTGTCCTCCACGGCCTCGGCGAGGGCGGCAATTTGGTTTTTGACGCCAATGGCGTCCTCCACGTCGATTTGAAAGGCGATGCCTGCGCCCGGGCTGCTCTCGAACTCGCCTGCATCGGCTACCTGTTCCATGATCTCTCGGGCCATATGTTCCTCCGCAAGCATCAGTATGACATCCACCTGGCTGTCCACGCTCAGCCCCAGGAAAGTCCGGGTGGGATGAATGCCCTCGCCTCGGGCCTGGTTGAGCACGGTGCAGCCGGTAGCGCCCGCTTGGCGTGCTGCCGAAATCAGCGCCTGAGTACGCTTGTCCTCGGCCATGATAATAATCAGCTTGAAGTGCATGATGTTTCTCCTGATTTCATATCTTGTTGACTATTTCTGCTGTCGGTTCGTGAGCGCCGAGATTGCCATTCAACGATCTGGGCATAGCCCATGACCGCCATGATCGGGAACAGGCTCGCGAACGCAATCAGGCCGAAACCATCAAGGATAGGGCTTCTGCCCGGTATGGTTTCGGCCAGCCCCAAGCCCAGCGCTGCGACCAGTGGCACGGTGACGGTAGAGGTGGTGACCCCCCCCGAGTCGTAAGCCAATGGAATGATCAGGCGCGGGGCCAATGCGGTTTGGATGATGACCACCACGTAGCCAGAAATGATGTACCAGTGGAGCGGTGTCCCGGTGACAATTCGGAAGGTTCCGAGCGCAACACCCACCGCGACACCCAATGCCACGGCAATTCGGAGGCCACGTACCGTAATCGTGCCTGCTGACACCGCATTCGCCTTGATGGCGACCGCGAGCAGTGCTGGCTCGGCGATGGTCGTGGAGAACCCGATAGCGGCAGCGAACAGATAGACCCACATGTAATCGTCCCAGGCAAATGCTGTAGCGGAGACGATATCGCCGCGGATAAATTCCGGCGCGGTCAGTTGTTCGGCCATGATGCGGCCCAGCGGAAACAGTGCGGTTTCGAGGCCCTCCATGAACAGGGTCAGTCCGAGCAGCACAAACAGCAGACCCAGGAAGACCTTGCCGGGTTCGCGAATAGCTTGTCGGAGCACCAGCAGTTGAAAACCGAACAGGATCGCGGCGATGGGCGCCACGTCTCGCATCATCGTGAGGAGCGTTAGCCCCAGGCGTTCGAGCAATTCCATCAGAACAGCATTCCGTAAGCCATCACGAAAATCATCGGGGTTAATGATGCGAAGGCGATCAAACCGAAGCCGTCCAGCAGTGGGTCACGCCCCCTGATGGAACTCGCGAGGCCCACACCCAGGGCAGTGACCAGCGGCACGGTGACGGTTGAGGTGGTGACCCCGCCCGAATCATAAGCGATACCGATGATCTTGTGAGGCGCAAAATAGGTCATGACAACCACGGCAAGGTACCCGCCAATAATGAGATACTGCACGGGCCAGCCCATCAGAATCCTCAGTACGCCGATGACCAGGGCGATCCCAACTGCCAACGCTACGGTCAGTCGCAGGCCGAATGCATAAGAGGCCATTGCGGACTCCTCGGCTTGAATGACACCCGCGTCTGCTGCAATCTCTGCTGCCTCATCGGCGATCGCAATCAGCGCAGGCTCGGCTGCAGTGGTTCCAAAACCCAGCAAAAATGCAAATATCAGCAGCCACCAGAGATTGCCCTGTTTCACAAAGTTGTGGGCCATCTCTTCGCCGATCGGAAACAGGGCAAGCTCAAGGCCGCGGACAAATAATGTCAATCCCAGCAACACCATGACCACTCCGGATAACAGTTCCATCATGTTTGGGATGGGGTGGCGCAACACGGCCAGTTGAAAGAATGCGATGACCAGCACGATTGGCAGTAGGGCGAGCGCGCTGTCTTTCAGCGGTCCGAGTGAACGATTCAACCCGGCCAGGAGACGAGAGACCCCCAATGGTTTGCATGGTCCGGAAGCAATCTGTTTCTCAACGTGGCGCATGGGCTGAATCAGTGACCTTGTTCGTGGATTAATAAGCAACATTATCCCAGTTCTGATCAAGGGCAGTATCCGGGAAATCCCGGATGCGAAGTGAGAGCAGTAATTCGCTCTTCTCGAGCAAGGCTCGAGTTCAGGACCCGCGCAAAAACTGTAAACTTCGCTTCCCTGCTTTGAGCATCGCCCAACAGAGCAGGCTGGGCCCGGCCAGGCGGCTACTGCTCCGGGGGGGTCCCATTGTTTTCTGGAAATACCCAGGCCATTCCTTGACGAAATACCTCTGGCACAGCGGACATGTGCGTTTGCCCCGCGAGGATTCTGAATTCCAGTGTCCAGGGCGACGGGCCTTTGCCCATCCACTGCGCCTGCCATTTCAGCATGGGATCGCGTAATTCGGGTCGCTCATGCTCAGACAGGCCAATAAACAGCCGCGTGACGTTCTGGGGCGGTTCTTTGGGTCCCTGCCATTCGAGAAAAAAAGGCAGGTTGAGCTGCAGAGCAGGATTGCCTGCGATGTGGGCATAAAAAAGCGTCGGACGGGTCAAGGCGTTGAACAGGACAAATTGCCCCCCCAGGGAATGGCCGAACAAAATGCGTCTCTTCGGGTCGATTCGGAATCGGCTCTCGATTTCGGGTATTAATTCTTCACTCAACATGCGCTGAAATGCGCCCGCCCCCCCCCAGAATGAGCGTTGGGACGCGGAAGCGGTAAAGTCGGTTTGTCGCCAATTGCCCTCGCGAAAGGTGTCTGCGCCGTAAGAGATGCCCACCAGCACGATCCGGGGCGACTCTGCTGCAAACCTCAGGTAATGGTGTAATGCGGAGAGCAGCGGAAATGTATTGCCCCCGTCGAGCATGAAGACCACGGGGTAGGAAGATTGCGTCTCCGAGTAGTCTTCGGGAAGGTCAACAAAGATATGAAACCCGCGGTCGAGTTCCTCAGCCCGTAGTGGGAAATAACGGATATCTCCCAATGATTGTAGGTGATTTGTCTCGATGCGTTCCGCGCCTGCCGTGCTGAGCACACAGGCCAACAATAGGCCGAGACCCAGACGTTTGAGCAGGAAACGCTCATGGCGTAATTCTTTTAAAGTCTGCACTTTATTGCTCACGATACTGTCATATTCTGCTATTGTCCCTGCATTGATGGAAGTTTTCTAATGGACCAAAGGGATTTGGTCTTGTGGCAGGAAGCCGAACATAACCCGAATCGGTACACATCTGCTGGCCGGTTCGGGATGACGTTAGGGAAGAAACATGGAATCCAATATCTCGGCGACCAACTCGCGCTTTTTCAGTCTTCATCTTCTTGTTTTCGCTGTAGCAAGCGTCTTGAGTTTCAGTGCAGCGGCGCAGGAGCCTTTGCTGATTCCTGTTGGCGCGCCCAGCACGCTTAACGTGCCAGATCACGTGGTCGCGAAACAGGCTGTGCGGGTCAATCCGCGCGCGCTCAATTCACCACGATTGAGCATCGAACTTTTCGACGAGACCGTCGTGGCCATCAGGACAAGCGAGGAGCGCAGGCAGGGTACGCACGTCTGGGTCGGGCATCTTGAAGGGCAGGCGTTCGACTCCGTGATCATCACCACGCGCGGCAGACATTATTCGGCCATGATCCAGCGGAGCAGCCAGATGTACAGGCTGGGATCAGATCAGGCGGGGCAGAACCAGTTGATGGAACTGATGTTGGACATGCTTCCGCCGGACGATGCGGCAGACTTGCCTGATGGAGGTGCATCGGAGTCTCTGGCCGATACGGGGCCCGAGGCCGTTGCGGAGAATACCGTACAGGATCTGTTGGTGGCCTACACAGCTGGTGCCTGCAGCGCGGCGGGAGGTTGTGCCCAGCTCGAGGCGGACATCGTGACCGCAGTGGCAGACATCAACGCAGCTTATGCGGCCAGCGGCATCCTGATCACTATGAACCTGGTGGGCACGGCGCAAACCGATTATGAATTGACTGCAGCCGGTGATGCCTTGTCTCACCTCCGGGGTACCACGGATGGCTACATGGACGAACTGCACCCCCTGCGAGACCAGTTAGGCGCTGATATCGTGTCGTTGATTTACAACGGCTCGGGTTGTGGTATCGGATATTTGAGCTCCAGTGCGAGCTCGGCGTTCAACGTGACCCGTGAATCCTGCATGGTTGGAAATCGCACCCTGGCGCATGAAATCGGTCATAACCAGGGTGCACACCATGACCGCGTCACCGTGGGGACCACTTCAACCACGACCTACAATTACGGATATCGTCGGTGCAACAACACGGCGCTGGCGGATTATGCCCCGGCGCCGCATTTCAGGACGATCATGTCTTATTCATGTACCAACGCCACCCGGGTGGGGATCCTGTCGAGCCCCGATCATTCCTATTCCGGGGTTCCGCAGGGCATCGACGCGGACATTGATCCGGCACTTGGGGCAGACAATGCACGCCGCCTGAACGAGCGGGCTGCGACGGTGGCTGCGTTTCGTCAGAGCGCAGTGACGGAGCCCCCCGCGGCGCCGAGCGGGCTCATCGGAACCGCGGTTGGCCCCGATTCGATCCAGTTGAACTGGGTGGATAACTCGAATGATGAAACCACCTTTGTGTTACAGGTCTCTGCCGACGGCAGCACGGGCTGGTCAAACATTGCCAGTCTCGGGGCCAACACGGTGAGTTACGAGCACAATGGGCTGAATCCTGAGGAGACCTACTTCTACCGGGTTCGTGCTGAAAACAGCGCGGGCAGCTCTGGTTACAGCAATACCGCTTCGGCGACCACGGATGCCTTGCCTGATTTCGTGGAAGACCGTGCCCTGGCCGACCTGTTTGGCCGCGGTAGCATGAGTGGCGGATACCAGTCGACCTGGTACTCGAATGATGGCGTTGTACAGACTCTGACAGAACAAAGTTCGGGCGGTCCGAGGCGGAGTCGCAAACAGTCTTATGACCATGCCTGGAGTTTTGACGTTTTTGGTGGTGCTGGCGGTGTGATCGTCACGGTGCACGCCTGGGTGTCCGGCGATGAGGGTGCTATGTTCTGGTACTCCGTCGATGGCGGCGCCACCCGGAATCCAATGTTTACCGCGAACAATACCGCACCAGACGGCGGACGAACCTTCAGCCTTCCCGGTGGCGTGAGCGGCGGGGTTCAGATCGGTGTCAATGACGCCACGCAGAGTAATGGTGAGAGCGTTGATTCGGTCACGATCGACCAGATTCTGATCACCTCTTACACCAGCGTGGGTGATCCTCCGGGTGCGCCAACATCCCTGAGTGTGATTGAGGCTGGATCTACCTCGGTGTCCCTGAACTTCCAGGATGGCAGTGACAACGAATGGGGTTTCGAGGTCTGGAGATCGGGGTCGGCATTGGGCAGTTGTTTCGATGGCGATTCGGTAGGCTCGCTTGGGGCCGCAGACGGCTCGGTTGATTTTATCGACGACTCCGCGCAGCCCGAGACAAGCTACCATTACTGGGTGAGTGCGTTCAACGGAGCAGGCGACAGCGCGTGTTCGAACTCGGTCGTCGCAACGACTGGCGCTGCGCCATCACTCAGCCTTGATTCTGCGGATGGCTACAAAGTTAAGGGTCAGCAAAAAGTTGACTTGACATGGACCGCAGCTGTGGACGTGAGGGTTCTTCGTGATGGCGCGGAAGTGCACACTGCTGCTGCCTCAGAGTCTTCCTGGACGGATCCGATCAATCGCAAGGGTGGTGGAACCTATGTCTACCAGATCTGTAATGTCGCTGGTACCTGCTCAAACACGCTGACGGTCACTTTCTGAGCAACCAGTACCCCGCGGATCACCCCAGCGCTCAGGCGCGGGGTGATCCTGCGGCACGCTTAATTTCAGCTGCTTGCAAGGCACACTGAAGCGACTGCAATATCATCTCATCCCCACCATGTGCCGTCTTGCGTGTTGGACCAGGAAGCTTTTCAGCAACTTTTTCCTGGAATCGCTGTCTTGAAATTGTCATTGTTCTCGTTCAACATAGCGAGCGATGTCGGCCGGGAAGCGATAATAAAGGCGGTCGTCGCCGTTTCGAACAGCTTGGGAACTAACTTATGTTGATGTATTTGTCATTGGCCCTGGGGTCGATTGTGGTCGCGATAGTGGTCGTCGTTATGATCAGCCGCATGGCTAACCGAAGAGCCTATGCAGGGTCAGGCCGTTCCGGGTATGGTCAAAAAACACTGGGCGACATGGCCCAATACGGGTCAAATGAGGCTTTTCCCGAAGTTGGCATGGATAAGTGCGTCGAACGGGATTTGAGCCGGTCTGATGATCGTTCTGGAAAGCCCTGGGGCTGGTAAGAAGGTCCATTTCCATCTGCGCGGTGCCGCTTTGGAGCAGCCTTTGAATCGGCACGTATAAAAGCCTAAACTAGCCCCACTCAGTCAAGCTCCGCTTTCACCAGTATCTGAATTCTCCGCCTACCGTGGTGATATTTCACGCACCGGTCCATCAAATTGAAGCCATTAATAAAACCTCACAATCCTAATTTTTCCTCCGGGCCCTGTAGCAAACGCCCCGGTTGGGCGCTTGATCGGTTGAATCTCAACACGCTTGGCAGGTCACATCGCTCGGCGCTGGGTAAGGAGACGCTCAAGGCAGCCATCGATAAAACACGGGAGCTTCTGCACATTCCTGAGACGCACAGGATCGGAATCGTTCCAGCCTCTGATACTGGCGCCGTGGAATTGGCGCTGTGGTCACTTCTTGGAGAACGGCCCGTAGATGTGGCAGCCTGGGAATCCTTTGGTGCGGGTTGGCTGAAGGACATCGAACTTGAGCTGAAATTGCCTGATGTCACTGCCCTGACGGCAGATTATGGGAAATTACCGCCCCTGGAGGAGACAAATCCCGAGCATGACATCGTGTTCACCTGGAACGGTACGACTTCGGGCGTGCGCGTTCCTGACGCTGATTGGATTTCAGATCAGCGTGCGGGATTGACAATATGCGATGCCACCTCAGCAGTGTTCGCGGTGGCTCTGCCGTGGGACAAGCTGGATGTGGTCACGTACAGTTGGCAGAAAGTCCTGGGAGGGGAGGGCGCTCACGGCATGTTGATTCTTGGCCCCAGGGCGGTAGAACGACTGGAGCGTTGGACGCCTGCGTGGCCGATGCCGAAGATTTTCCGATTGTTGAAAGCCGGAAAACTCAACGAGTCGATTTTCAAGGGCGCGACGATCAATACCCCGTCCATGTTGTGTGTCGCAGACTATCTCGATGCATTAGACTGGGTTGCCTCATTGGGTGGGTTGCAGGAGAGCATTGCGCGCTGCGACAGGAATCTATCGGTGCTCGAGGGGTTTGTTGCTTCACATGACTGGATCCGGTTTCTGGCTCATGATCCATCCATCCGTTCCAATACCAGTGTCTGTCTGGAGCTTGATCTGGAACCAGAAGAAGTCCGGAAGCTGACCCAATTGTTGGCCGCTGAAGGTGTGGCTTATGACATTGGAGCCTATCGTGATGCGCCATCGGGTTTGCGAATCTGGTGCGGAACGACTGTCGAGAAAGACGACCTGGAGAAGTTGTTGCCCTGGCTTGAATGGGGGTACCACCAGTGCAAGGAGAGGGCCGCCTGATGTTCAACATTAAAACCTACAACACCATCGCTGCGCAGGGCCTGGGTTGTTTTGACCCAGAACAATATTGCGTCGGCCCGGATGTGGGTTCCCCGCATGCTTATATCTTGCGAAGCCATAAGCTGCACGATGAGCCTGTTCCCGATACCCTGCTTGCCGTTGCCCGTGCAGGTGCGGGCTATAACAATATTCCAGTGGACGCGTTCAGTCATCGGGGCATCGTGGTGTTCAACACCCCCGGGGCCAATGCAAACGCGGTGAAAGAGCTGGTCCTGGCAGGCCTCATCCTGGGCTCACGGGATGTTTATGGGGGGATGCGCTTCGTCCAGACCCTCAATGAGATGAACGACCCGTCGGAGCTCTCCAAGCGGCTCGAAAAAGAAAAAAAGCGCTTTGCGGGATCTGAAATATCCGGTAAAACACTGGGGGTGATTGGCCTTGGCGCCATCGGGTCCATGGTGGCCAACATGGGGGTCGATTTAAATATGCGAGTACTGGGATTCGACCCGGCGCTATCGGTGGAGGCTGCCTGGCGGTTGTCCAGCCGAGTTGAACGTATGGACAGCGTGAGCACCCTCGTACAGGAGGTCGACTACCTCACCGTGCACGTTCCAGCCAATGAACATACCCGTCACTTGCTCGACGGTTCCGTGCTGGAAAAGGTCAAGCCGGGACTTCGATTGCTCAATTTTGCCCGTGAACAGGTGGTCGATTCGAAAGCAGTGCTTGCGGCGCTGGACAGCGGGCGGGTAGCCCGTTTTGTGAGTGATTTTCCAAGGCCTGAATTTTTCGGGCGCGATGACACCCTGCTGTTGCCGCATATCGGCGCCAGTACGGCGGAAGCGGAAGAAAACTGCGCTGTCATGGCTGCTGAGCAGCTGAAAGACTTCCTGGTGAACGGAAACATCATTAACTCAGTCAATTTTCCGCGTACCCGGATGGCGCGAAACGGAGGCTACAGAATCACTTTCTGCAATGATAACGTGCCTCGCATTCTGAGCTCCGTGCTGAATGTGTTCTCAGATCGGGATATCAATGTCATTGATCTCGTAAACAAGTCTCGCGGCGATATGGCTTACAATATCGTGGACCTCGAAACCAGGCCCGGAGCTCACGCAATGGAGGAGGTCAGCGCTGTTGAAGGCGTGACCCAGCTGAGGTTGCTCTGACCGACCAGGCGGCTGAAAGCAGCGAAACCCCGTCCTCTCGACCGTGGTCATCGCGTTGTCATGGCTGCAGAACTGTCCGACGAGGCCTGGCGCCTGGCTGTGTTAACTTCCGCGATCAGCTCTTCCGAAATGTGTCTTTAGCCAAAATGGCAGAGTGTCTATAGCCAAAATGGCAGAGTGTCTATAGCCAGAATTGCACAAACTAATGTCATTGGAAACAAAAGGATAGCTTCCATTGAGCACAAAAGGCGTTACCGACCTTTCGACACTGATTGCGACCATGGAGCCGTTTCTCGATCCAGAGGAATATGTGTTCTGCAGCGTTAGTGATGAGCAGGAATTTCATGCCGGGGGCTTCCAAGCATTCGCCACGTGTCGCGAACCGGAAGGGCTCAGCGTGGTATTGCGGCGCTTGGATGCTGAGCGAGCGCGGCTCGATTTCCAAGGCAATTTTCAACGCATTGGTCTGACTGTGCATTCCAGCCTGGACGCCGTGGGACTGACAGCCTCAACAGCCACCGCGCTGGCCAAGGCCGGAATCAGCGCAAATGTCATCGCGGGTCGTTATCACGATCATTTCTTTGTGCCCAAAGATCGCGCGGAGGAAGCGCTCGAGGTCTTGCGCCAATTAAGTCGCACGGCGCAAGCACGAGATTAACTGGGTCCGCAACCATGTTATTCTTGCGCTCGGTCTGCTGGATAGGTGGTATGTCGCGATGATTGGTTATGTCATGCTGGGCACCAATGACTTGCAACGCGCAGGGTCTTTTTACGACGACTTGCTCGCGGTGATGGGCGCGGGGCGATTTCTGGAAGGCGATCGGTTTATTGCATGGGCAGTTGCTCCGGGCCAGCCAGCCTTGTCAGTCACCTTGCCATACGACGGGCAAGCCGCGACCATCGGGAACGGAACCATGGTCGCACTGGCAGTTGAGACCACCGAGCAGGTCCACAAGCTCTATGACAGGGCGATGGCGCTCGGCGCCGCCGACGAGGGAGCGCCCGGGCCGCGAATGGATGGGTTTTACGCGGGTTACTTTCGTGACCTGGATGGTCATAAACTTAACGTCTTTTGTTTTCAGGACGTTACGTGAGTCTCGAGGAGGATGTATGCTGAAAATCAATAATTACTTCATGATGGGCTTGCTTGTGTTGGCAGTGTCGTCGCCGCTTCAAGCAGAAGAATCGACGGTGATTCTGCCCCTGGAAGCGCAAACTTGTGATTTGCCTACCGCGCCGCCCCGGATTGATCCCGAAGCGAGCTATGAGCAATTGGTTGAGGCCAAGCAGAAGGTGAATGACTTCCAGGCAGCGATGGTCCTGTATCGGGGCTGCCTTGATCAGGCGTCCGCCGTGGACACATTGACTGAGGGCAATGAGATCGCCTTGACGCAGGCACATAACTACTCCGTTGAGATGGAGGAGCGTATTGCAGAGCAGTTCAACGTTGCCGTTCGCGCTTACAAGGCCAGGAAGGCGGAGCTGAAGTAGCGTGAATCGCAAGTGCGGCGGGACTGGGACGTTGTGTGTTCCAGCCCGTCAGCCGCTGCGCTCAAGTGTCTTGGGAAGCAATGACTCTATTTTTTCCATGACATCGAGTCGGTCGACCATGTCATTGATGAAGTCGAGTTTTCCGGAGTCCAGGATCAAAACTTCGCCCATCGTGTAGCGTTTGATCCATGTTTCGTACAATCGCTCGAGCCGCTTCAGGTAAGACAACGGAATATCCTGCTCCATCGCCCGGCCCCGTAAACGGATCCGACGTCTGATGGTGCGCATCGGACATCTGAGATAAATCATCAGGTTCGGGGGCTGGATCGCGTCCAGGATGATCCGGTAGAAATTCCAGTAGGTTTCCCAGTCCCGTCTGGTGAACTTGCGCATCTGCCGCAATGCTGTCGCAAAGATTTCTGCGTCCTCAAAGATGGTTCGATCCAGCACGACCACGCCGTCGTGCTGGTCCAGGGCCATGTGGAGTCGGAACTTGTTACTCAGGAAGTACAACTGGGAGTGAAATGCCCAGCGCCTCATGTCTGCGTAGAAATCGGGAAGATAGGGGTTCTCGTCGTTGGGTTCGTAGAATGGCTTGATGTCGTAGGCCTGGCTGAGGAAATCCACCAGGGAAGATTTCCCCGATCCGATATTACCTGCTACCGCTATGGTCTTTCCTCTGCGCATGAACCCAAGTATCCCATGGACAGGGCGAGCGGGCACTCGATTTCCGGTGAGTTTCCATGCCGGTATTCATTCGACGCCCAAGAGTGAAGCACCGGGCATCAGGCAGGTGATCAGGGCTCCTTCTTTAACTTGCGCAGAGTCGTGCCGACGTCGGTTCGATTTCGAAATTGCAGTCGTTCATCGTAGGGATACACGTCATTGCGTTGACCCGACGCCAGTCGCTGCTGGGTCTGTTTCCAGAAATTAGGATCGAGCAAATCGGCGTTGCGCTTGAGGAAAATCTCCCGCTGCTCGGCATTTGGGAAGAAGAAGTTTGTAAAAGATTCCGGAAATACATCGTGTTCCTGGATGGAATAGACCGGGTCTGGTGACAAGTCGTCAAAATAATCATCCGATGGGGGAATGGCCCTGAAGTGGCAGTCGCTCAGGTAGCAGATTTCGTCGTAATCGTAAAATACCACGCGATTGTGCCGCGTAACGCCAAAATTTTTCTGCATCATGTCGCCCGGGAAAATGTTGGCGCCGGCTAAATCGCGAATGGCATTGGCGAAGTCGTGAATGGCATGTTCGCGGGCTGCGGGTCGGGCATGGGCGAGAAAATCGTTCAGTGGTGTCATACGCCGTTCGATGTAGCAGTGACTGATCACCAGGTGCTCTCCGTCGACCGTGATCGACCCGGATGCGCCCAGTCGGAGCGCCTCGAGCAGGTCCGGGGCGATCCGCGCGAGCGGGATTGCCACGTTGGAGTATTCAAGCGTATCGGCCATTCGTCCCACGCGATCATGGAATTTGACGAGGTTATAACAGGCGCGAACATGCTCGTGGTCCGTCACCTTGGGCGGATCAAACCGGTCCTTGATGATTTTCAGGACGAAAGGGAAGGATGGCAGCGTAAACACGAGCATGACGGTACCGGGGATGCCGGGGGCAATCTGGAAATTATCGCGAGAGTGTGTCAGGTGTTCCTGCATGACCCGGTAGAAGAGCGTTTTGGCATGTTTTTGCAGCCCAAGTGTGGCATACAGGTCCACGGTAGACTTGCTCGGCATGATGCTGAGCAGGAAAGATACGTAGGCGGAGGGGATTTCCATTTCCGTCATGAAATAAGCGCGCGTGAAACTGAAAACGATCGAGGCCTCTTTACGCCTCGTGAGCAGGGTATCGACGAAGAGTTTGCCGTCCCTGTTTTGCAGCAGGGGAATAATCAGGGGCCTGATTCGGTCGCCGTTGATTTCGCGTCCCACCAGGTATGCGCCCTTGTTGCGAAAGAAGGGTGA
>CAXQNK010000046.1:0-29202 GCA_964225175.1 Candidatus Nitrosopumilus sp.
CTTCCATGGCAAGCTTGGTGCCCGAACCAATGCTGAAATGTGCTGAGCGCACAGCGTCGCCCATCAGAACGATATTTTGATAATACAGGCGCTCATTGCGAATCACCGGAAACTGGCGCCACAAGGAACGATTCGTGATCAGGGGGTGCCCATCCAGATCCTCTCGAAAAACCGCTTCGCAGTAACGTTGCGTATCTTCCTCGCTCGCATGCTCGAGGCCGGCTGACCGCCAGGTTTGATTGCTGCACTCGACGATCCAGGTCGCCATGCCTGCTTCATAACGATAGGCGTGTGCCCACCACCAGCCATGTTCATTGCGTCTGAAGATGAAACTGAAATCCTTCAGCGGTTTGGTTGTTGCCAGCCAGCAGAAACGATTGGAGCGCCAGTCAGCGGTGGTTTTGAATTGTTCCCGGTAGTGCTCCCTGAGTAGCGAGGTGATGCCGTCTCCGGCGACCACGAGATCGTATGCCTCGGTCTTCAGTTCCGAGACATCGGTGACGTCCCTGCCAAATTCGATCCGAACGCCCAGTTCATCGCAACGATCATGCAGGATATTCAGAAGCTTGAGGCGGGACATTCCGCAGAATCCGTGTCCGCCGGAATAGATGTTCTTGCCATGAATGAAAGTGTTGATTCCACCCCAGTAAGCAAATTGATCCACGATGCGCGCATAAGTGATCGCGTCGGCCTCCATCAGGCCTTGCAGCGTGTCGTCTGAAAAAACCACGCCAAACCCCCAGGTGGAATCTCTCTGCCCGCGTTCCAGGACGGTGATGTCTGCCGACGGATTGGCTTTTTTCATCAGGATGGAAAAATACAGGGATGCCGGCCCCCCGCCGAGACATAGGATTCGCAATGTGTGCTCAGTGCTCACGCAAATGCCGCTCTCATGCCTACAGGCTCAAGGAGCCCAGGCTGGCCCCGCCACACACCATCAGGGTCTGGCCCGTGATGAATCCGTTGTCGGGTGAGGCGAAAAAAAGCACTGCCCGGGCCACATCATCGGGCTGACCCAGGCGTTTGACCGGCAGCGACTTGGCAAGGCGCTCGGCTTGGTTGCTGTCTTCGGGAATGACATCCGTGAACATGTCTGTTACGACAGGCCCGGGTGCTACCAGGTTGACGGTGACGCCATGAATGCCCAATTCCATGGCCCAGGTACGAACCATACCGACCTGGCCAGCCTTGGTAGCCGCGTAGGCCGTGCGGGTCGCCAGTCCGAGCATGGCCCGTGAGCCCACGAACACGACTCGCCCGAAGCGGGCAGCCTTCATCGAGGGCAGAACGGCTTGCAGCAGGAGAATTCCGGCCTGCAAATGAATATTTGAAACGTGTTGAACATCCGCGAGCGTCACGGATTCGATCAGTGCCGGGCGAATGACTCCGGCGTTATGTATCAGGGTGGTCACAGAGAAGTCGCGAGCAATGCCATCCGCGACGGTTTGGGTTGCCTCGATGTCCGACAGGTCGACGGCAATGTCATGCAGGTCAGGGTGCTTGTCCGGGTAAGGTCGACGCGACAGGTTGAGCACCTGGTAGCCCTGACTGAGCAAACTCCGGCAGATGCTGGCACCAATCCCGGCGCTGCCGCCGGTCACAATGGCCGTTCCCGGTTGGCTGCTCATCTCGGCTCGGCCTCAATCAACGCGAGCACCCTGAGCGGGCTTCCCGAGCCGTTCTTGATTTTCAAAGGCGGGCAAAGCAGGATCGCTCCGGTCGGCGGCAGTTGATCCAGGTTGGCCAGGCACTGCAGGCCATAGCGCCCGGCCCCGTGCAACAGATAATGTGCCGGGTAGGGCGGGCTGAGGTGTGTTGCCTGGCCCGCGTCCGTGCCCACGGTTTCGGTTCCGAAACCCCGAATATTGCGGTCTTCGATCAGAAACCGCATGGCATCGGCGTTGGGTCCGGGTGTGTGCGCGCCATCCTCCCTGAGATTCAGGTATTCTGCGCCGCGGCGTCTGGACCAATCGGTGCGCATCAGGACCCAGCTTTCCTCTGGTATGCGCCCGTGCCGGGTTTCCCAGTCTTCGATGAAGGCCGGCGTCAGCAGGAAGTCCTCGTCTGCGTCGGATTCGCGTGAGCAGTCGAGCACACAAGCTGGACCCACAAAAGACCGGATCGGGATGCTGTCCACGGTGGATTGTGGCAAGTCACGGCCTGATATCCAGTGGATGGGTGCGTCGAAATGGGTTCCGGTGTGTTCTCCGCAGGTGAAATTTCGCCAGTACCAGGCCGGGCCCCGCTCATCGTACCGGGAGACTTCTTCGACCCTGAAGCGGGCACATTGACCGAATTCCGGGGGCAAAACGATGACCGGAAAGTCCGGGTCGAGCGTATGGGTCAGGTCCACGGTCTCCACTTGTCCGGAGAGCAGTGCCGGGCCCAGCTTATCAAGCACACGATCGGTTGTTTCAGACATGTCCCAGGCCCTGCTGTAACTGTGAAAGTTCTCGCTCAAGAACCATTGGATCCTCCCGGTAACGCCGGACAAGGTCCTCGGCAACAGGCCCCAGTGTGACATTTTCGATACCCTGCTGCAGCGCATTGACCACGGTTGCCGCCAGTTTTTCCGGAGTCACCTTGGGCGGCGGCAGGGGCTGACGCCAGGATTCATCCAGCGGGCCGGACAGGACATTGACTACCTTCACGCCGCTGCCGGCGAGTTCAGCGCGCAGACACTGGCTGAGTGAATAGGCGGCTGCCTGACTGGCTGAAGTAGTGCCGTAAACGGACCAGTTTGATAGAGCATACACGGAGAGCAGATTAACCCAGGCACAGGCGCTGTTGTCCCCGTCTGCGCCCCGAGCGCGCATACCCGGCGCAAAGGCCTGTATCAGCCGCAGCAGTCCGAAATAATTGATTTCCATTTCGTCACGGGCCGTGACGATTCCCTGGCGTTCCATGGAGGCGCCGGGCCGAACATGTTCGGCCGTGTTGATCAGGATGTCGGTTTTGCCACCGATTTCCCCGGCGAGTTCATTCACTGAAATCGTATCGGTAAGGTCCAGGGGCATGATTTCCACGCCAGGCGTCGATACCAATGCCTCCCTGCCCTTGAAAGGGCGCCAGTCTTCGGCGAGACCCACAAAAATAATGGACGCGCCGGCAGCGGCGATGGCTTGGGTCATGGCCTGCCCCAACTCGGTACGCCCGTCCGTGATCAGCACGCGCCGAAACTTGGGATTGCAGGTTAAAGTTCTTAGTTTGTTGTCATCTGACATATGGGGAGTCTCCGTTTCCGGCAGGGCCATCAGCACCCCCTGGCCGGACTTGTCGGTCCGAGCAATGATACGAACGCGTGCGCGATCGCCTACATCGTCATGCAGGTGAGCGAGTACGCTGGGCCCGGCATCGAGTTGAATGGTGCCGACGCGCCAGGGCATTCGCTCTCGAAAATAGGTATTGATGCTGGTTCGCAGCGTGGTCTCGGAAATCAACTGGCCGCCATCCGGCATGTCCTGCCAAGCTAATGCCATCGACCAGCAATTCGGGCAGGCCTCACGCGCGGGGTAGCACACATGCTGACAGGCTTCACAACGCTGCAGCATGAATCGGCCTTCCGCGGCGGCCGTGGTAAAAGCCATTGCCCTGCGACTCCTCGCATGGGGCGGCAGCGTCGGGGAAACTGTTCGTTTCTGAGGGTCCTTTTTCGGCGGACGTTTGAGCGGCTTGGTCACGTGGCCCCTCCCGCCAGCACGGCGGCGGCCGAGCAGACGCCGCGATCAAAATTGATGACGCCGAATCCGGACACGGCTGCAATCCTGGCATTTGGCACGACGTTGTCTCTCGCCGCGCCGGTGAGTTGGCGCAGGGCCTCGACCAATCCGAGGTAGCCGCCGGCGGCGCCGGCCTGGCCTACCGAGAGCTGTCCACCCGAAGTGTTCAGCGGGAAACTGCCGTCAAAGGTGAAACTGTTGGCCTCTATGAATGCGCCGGCTGTTCCTTTTTCGCAAAAGCCCAGGTCTTCTAACTGCATGACGCTGATGACGGGATAATCGTCGTAGGTTTGAACGAGATCGACCTGGTCCGGCAAGACGCCCGCTTGTGCCCACAATTCATCGCGCTCCAGGGTCCAGCCACCGCGTACCTGGATGGCGTCTTCGGGGTATGCATTATGCCGCTCAATGGTGGAAAGTATCCGAGCGTAAGGCAGGCTGAGCGAATGCGCGCGCTCTTCGGTCATCACCAGGTAGCTTTCGGCACCGGCACAGGGCATTACGCAATCGTACAGCACGATGGGGTCAGCAATGCGCCTCGCGTCCATGTATTGTTCAATGCTAAGCGTGGTTTTCATCAGCGCATCGGGGTAGTGCAGGGCGTTGTGGCGCTGCGCTACGCAGAGCTTGGCGAAGTGTTCGCGCTGGATTCCATATCGACGCATGTATTCACGGGTCAACAGGGCGAAACTGCCGTTTGGCCCGCCAGCGCCGTAGGGATAAGAGGCATCCTGGGAAAAGCGGCTGAAACTGGTCAGCATGGCGCGAAACGAATCGACATGATTGGTGTCCCCGGCCACGCAGGCAACGATGCTCGCATCCCCGCTCTGAACCGCCCGGGCCGCCCGGCGCAATGCAATGACGCCGGAGGCACCGCCGGTGGGCACGTGATCAAGCCACCTTGGGGACAAGCCGAAATGCTGCGTCAGACCGACAGCGGTATCCGGAAACAGGGTAAACGAAGACGCTGAAAAACCGTCTATGTCAGACGGTCCAAGCCCACTTTGTTGGCCGATTTCGGACAAGGCGCGGGCAATCCACCAGTGCGCGGGTTCGGGCGAATAACGCTCGTAGGCCACGCTGACCGGCGTTGTGATGACAACACCTTCATAGCCCATCCGATTGGCACTGTTTCGGGTGGCGTTCACGTCGTCCTCTTCTTCTTGTGGCGCAAGTCCAGAATGTCTCCGCATGACAGGCGCTTTCTTGCATCGCTCTTGACCTGGGCGCGATTGACTTTTTGTGCTCCGGTCAGCGGCAGGTCCGTGGTGAAGGCCCAGTATGCCGGTACCTTGAAGTATGACAAATGCGCCATGCAATGGTCGAACAGTTTTGAGCCGAGGTCGGGTTCGTCGTTTGCTTCATTCGTGGTGACGATCCAGGCAAATACTTCATCACCGCGAAGCTCATCCGGCACGGCCGTGACTGCGCAATTGACAACGGCTTCGTGGGCGAGCAGGATCGCCTCGACCTCTACCGCGGCAATGTTTTCCCCGCTGCGTCGAATGACATTTTTGCGGCGATCCACGAAAAACAAGGCGCCATCCTTGCCTTCTCGCACCACGTCGCCGGTGTGCCACCAACCGTCCGCCCAACCTTCCTCTGTCGCGGCAGCGTCCCCGTAATACCCACTGAAAAAACCTTTTCTGGGATCGCTGGCATTGCGGCGCACGAGCAGTTCGCCCTCATGGCCCTTTGGGACGTCTTCATGCCGCTCATCAACGATTCGAAATGCCATGCGCGGGTGTGGTTTGCCAATGCAGCGCTGACCTTCGTGTCGGGGCGGTTCGTGGGCGACAATCATCGCAGCGCCTCCGGTTTCTGTCATCGCCCATGCCTCGATCAGGGGGAACCCGAAGCGCTCTTCAAATGCCAGTTGGTGGCGAGGGTCAGACCCTGCGCCAAAGCCAAAACGGACTTGATCTCCCATCCACTCGTCGTCTTGAGGCTGCATCGTCAGCAGAATGGCTGGCATGACACCAAGGTAGTGAATCACGCTGGCTTTTTCTTCCCGAACGGTTTGCCACCACTGATTGGGATGAAACCGGTCCAGTTGGATGACGCAGCCACCGCACATCAGCATGGCCATGAACGAACAGCTGAGTGCATTCATGTGGTGAGGGGGCAGCGGTGTCAGCAAGCGGTCATTGTGGCTGATTGAGCACAGGTGCCCCAGGCCGTTATATTCACGGCCCATGGTCAGAAAATACTCGTTGGACAGCATGCAGCCCTTGGGCTGACCGGTAGTGCCTGAGGTGTACAGCAACGCGGCCTCTCGGGTGGCCTCCCCGGGCGGCGCCGGGTCGGGTGCCGCTCCATTCAGCGCGCTGGACGCGACATGATGCAGGCCGGTGCGGTCATTTGACCATTCGCTGAGGACCCGGTCATGGGCGGCAGCGCCCGTCAGGCAACGGGCCTTGCTGTGCTCGATGATGAATCTGATCTCCCTGCGGTTGCCCGACATGTTCAGGGGTACCATGCTCGCGCCCAGTGCGTTCAGGGCCAGGAGGTGCAGGTAGCTTTCAATGCCATTGTCAAAGGCCGTTGCGACACGTGTACCAGCCTGCACGCCATGCTGTGCATAACCGGCGCGCAGCGAATCGATTTTTTTGTGCGCCTCGTGGTAACTGTACTCGACGGCTGCTGCGGTCAGTTGTCCGTCGCTCCACGCAGGCGCTCTCAAAAAAGGGCGCCCCGCGTGTTGCCTTGTCACGTCCACGAAGGCGTCATAAATTGATCGATCCGGCCCGTGCTCAGTCATCATTGTCCGAATTCTCAGTGGGGTCCCAGGACGGCGCGGCGAGGCGTCTTTTACCGTCTGCAGAGCGCAGGACGCCGGGCTCATCCAGTTGCTCCCTGTCCCAGAGTTCGCAGGTGACCTGTTTGTGGCGGGTGTCCAGTGCCTCGCAATAGTTCGTATATCGGCACACACGCACCTGCTTGCCTTTGCCCAGACGGATTTTCCGGTACCAGTCAGGATCGGCCAGGCTTTGTCGGGCAGCGGCGATGATATCCGCCTCGCCTTCGCGCAGTATGCGTTCGGCCTCCTGGAATCCGTGCACTCCACCTGCAGCAACGATGGGCGTGTCCATTTGCTCGGAGCGCACAGCCTTTCGAACTTGGGCGGTGGCGTCGAGATTTCGGCCAAAAGGACCCCGTTCATCGGAGATGTACTGCGGCATGCATTCATAACCACTTCGCCCCGTATAGGGGTAGGCGGCAGCGCCAATCTTGGGCTGCTTGGCGTCCTCGAATTTGCCTCCGCGCGAAAGGGACAGGAAATCCATGCCGGCTTGCGCGAATTGAACCCCAAACGCCGCAGCCTCCTGAGGGGTCAGTCCACCCTCCGTGCAATCCTCAGTGAGGTATCGGGCACCAACGACAAAGTCGTCACCGACCGAGCGACGCACTGCTCGGTACACTTCCAGCGGCAGGCGCACGCGCCCGTCCGGATGGCCGCCGTATCCGTCGTCACGGGTGTTCTGAGCGGACAGGAAAGAGGCCATGGTGTAGGCATGGGCATAATGCAGTTCAACGCCGTCAAAACCGGCCCGTCGTGCACGAACTGCTGCGTCGGCGAAAAGTTTCGGCAAGACCCTGGGCAATTCCCGGATGTGGGGTAGGTGCAGATCGTCCACCCTCTCGCGATAGCCCCGGGCATAGCTTTCATACTCCCGTGAGCTCAAAACCTCGCGAAGCTGCTCCTCGTCCATGTCCAGCAAGGCGGCCCTGACCTGCTCGTCAGTCAAACTATTCCCTAAGGTCGAACGGTGGTGTGCCGTGATCTCGAGGTAGCGATTGAAGAATTTCTCGGGCGTCGGGCGCCTGTTGATCCGCAGGAAATCGATTAACTGGATAAACAGCCGGGTGCGTCCCTTGCTGGCCTCGCGAACCGTTGCTGCGATTTTCTCCAAGCCGGGTATGAATCGATCATCGCCGATCCGCAGTAACGGACCACTGGGGATGTCACGAATGCCGGTCGCTTCCACGACCAGCACGGCGGGCTGACCCTCGGCAAACCGTCGATACCATTCCAGCAGTTCGGGTGTGACCAGACCCTCGTCGGTGGCGCGCCAGGGCACCATCGCCGGGATCCATGTTCGATGGGGTAGTTCCAGGGGGCCAACCCTGATGGGGCTGAACAGCAGGGAACGCGCAGCCTCGTCCCGATCCGGCCATTGACCCGGATCGGATTTGTATTTGATTCTTTGCGCCGGTCGCCACATGGCTATGCCCCAATCATCGCATCATCCAGTGAACAGTCCAGGATGATGCCGCTCATTGCCTCGTGCGGCAGATTCCAAGGGAACCGGATGGACTGCCTCCTGATAATAGCGTGAACACTCCGCTTTCCCACCCGCGTCCATCGCCAAATTCAATTCGAGTGTGACCGGATCACTGCGGTGGCCTCGATCTCCAGCAAGGCGTCGGTTTCGAGCAGTTCGCTGACCCCCACGACGCTCATTGCCGGGTAGTGTTGGCCCATGAGCGTGCGATAGTGGGCTCCGATTTGCTTTTGGTGTTCCCGGTATTGGTCAAGTTCACGAATGAACCAGGTCATGCGCACGATGTGTTCCGGTCCGGCATGCGCTTCTTTCAGCACGGCCAATACATTGCTCAACGCCTGGGCAAATTGCTTTTCAAAGCCGTCCATCAGGCGGCCCTCGGCGTCCCAGCCGATCATGCCGGCCACAAACACGAGCTTTCCCTCTGCTTCGATGCCATTGGAGTATCCGCGTGGCCTGGGCCAATCGGCCGGGTTCAGGTATTTCATGGCGATGCATCCTGATAAGTCTGACGGGCGATAATGATCTTCTGAATTTCGCTGGTGCCTTCATAGATGCGCAGTGCGCGTATCTCACGATACAGGCGTTCTGCAATATTGCCCCGGGTAACCCCCTGGCCGCCGAACAGTTGTACCGTGCGATCAATGACACGCTGCGCAGCCTCGGTGGCGAACAGCTTGGCCATGGCTGCCTCCCTGGTGACCCGATCCTGCTGGCAATCCTTCGCCCATGCTGATCGATACACGAGCAAAGCACTTGCATCGACATCGGTGGCCATGTCGGCGATGCTGGCCTGCGTCATCTGCAGTTCGCTCAACGGCGCGCCAAACAGATTGCGTTGCTCGCTGTGCTCGACAGCCGCATCCAATGCCCGGCGTGCGAAGCCGAGCGCGGCTGCACCAACCGTGGTCCTGAATACATCCAGGGTGGACATGGCGATTCTGAAGCCCTCGCCCCCGCTGCCGATGCGACCTGCGGCCGGGATTTGGCAATGTTCAAAACGCAGGGTGGCCAGGGGGTGTGGTGACATGGTTTCGATACGGTCGGCAACCACGAGCCCGGGCGTTCCTGCCTCCACGATGAATGCGCTGAGCCCCTGTGTGCCGGGGGCGTCCTCGCTGCGGGCGAACACGCAATAAAAATCGGCGATTCCGCCATTGGAAATCCACGTTTTTTCGCCGTCGATGACGTAATGATCATTCTCCCTGCGGGCCGTGGTTTCAAGCGCTGCCACATCTGAACCCGCGGCCGCTTCCGAGAGCGCGAAGGCGGCAATGGATGTTCCAGCGGCAACACCCGGCAGGTATTGCTGGCGTTGCGCCGCACTTCCGAACAGGCTGATTGGCCCACTTCCGAGGCCTTGCATGGCGAAAGAGAAATCCGCCAGGCCACTGTGGTAGGCGAGAGAATCGCGGCACAGGGACAGGCTACGGACATCCAGGGTATCGGATTTTCCACCCCACTCGCGGGGGACGCAGTGGCGCAGCCACCCGTCCTGGCCGAGCTCACGAACCCACTTGCGGCAGATCTCATCGGGATTCGCATCATGATCCTCATCGTGGAATTTCATCCAGTCGCACAGCTCTGTGCGCAGCTGACGGTGCGAGTGGTCAAAGAATGGCCAATGGATAAACGATTGGTCAGGCATGCGTGGCAATCTCCCTGGTCACTATTGAATGCTCAGTCGCCCTTGAATTCCGGTTTCGTCTTGTTCACGAATGCCTCGAAGGCACGACGGAAATCCTCGGTCTGCATGCAGATGCCCTGGGCCTGGGCTTCTGCTTCAATGGCCGTGTCGAGAGACATGTCCCATTCCATGTTCAACTGGTTCTTGGTCATCGCGTGAGCAAAATTGGGGCCCTGAGCAAGGCGTGCGGCCTGCGTCATGGCGTGGTCCAGTAGTTCAGCTGGCTCGTGGATGCTGTTGTAAAAGCCCCATGCCAGGCCCTCATCAGCAGAGAGTGATCTGCCGGTGAACAGCAATTCCGAAGCGCGGCCCTGGCCGATCAGTCTTGGCAGCATCGCACAGGCGCCCATATCAGCGCCTGCGAGTCCGACGCGGGTGAACAGGAAAGCAGTTTTGGCAGTCGGAGTGGCGTAGCGCAGGTCGGAGGCCATGGCAATTGCCGCGCCCGCGCCTGCGCAGACACCATCGATGGCGCTGATCACGGGTTGAGGGCAATGCCGAATGGCCTTGACGAGGTCTCCGGTCATGCGAGTGAAGCGGAGTAATTCGCGCATGTTCATTTTTGTCAGCGGGCCGATGATTTCGTGTACGTCACCACCAGAGCAGAAATTGCCGCCTGCCCCGGTCATCACTACAGCGCGCACCTCCTCGTCTTCCGTAAACGCGCGAAAGCGGTCTCTGAGCTCTGCGTAGGAGTCGAAAGTGAGGGGGTTCATGCGTTCGGGCCGATTCAGCGTAATCACCGCGACCCCCTGCGCATTCACTTCCATCAAAAAATGTGTCGTGGCATATGCATTCATTGCGTTGTCATCCGTTCTAGTCTTCCGGCAGGCGTATTGCCCTGCCGTTTTTATGGGAGGCCGTCGGCTGGCAAAGGTCGATGACGACTTCAGCCACTTCATGTGGCTCGAGGAGACGGCGCTGCCCGGCCGATGCCAGCATTTCCGACAGGGCCTCATGTTTGCTGCGCCCGGTTTTTGAAACGATGTTTTCAATCGCGTTTGTGACAATCTGCGTATTAACAAATGCCGGACAGACCGCATACACGGTGACCCCCTTTCCGGCAAATTCCTTCGCCAGGGATCGTGTCAGTCCAAGCACGCCGTGCTTGGCGGCGCTGTAGGCGCTGATATAGGCGCCGCCCTCGAGGGATGCGACACTGGCCACATTGACGATTCTACCGCGACCTTCATCAAGCATGGGCCGGATGACCTCCCGGGTGCAGAGAAATACGCCGGTGAGGTTAACCTGAATAATGCGTGACCAGAAATCCGGGCTCATACGGACGAACGGGCAGGCATCGGCGACCCCCGCGTTATTGATCAGAATCGTGATGGGACCGGATGCCTTGCGGACCTGTTCAAATGCGCGGTGAACAGCGCCCTCGTCGGTCACGTCTGCAGCGGTCCAGCGCGTGCCAATTTCTTCAGCAGTTTGCGCAAGCTTGTGTTCATCGCGACCGGTAATGGTGACGCGCGCACCCTGGGCGACGAGTAACTTGGCGCAGGCCGCTCCGATTCCGCTTCCGCCACCCGTGATGAGGGCATGCTGGCCCGCGAATGCGTCGGGCGGGTTGTAGGGCGCTGACGTTCCGGCTGATCTCATGGTGTGGCGGTTCCCAGTAAAGTTAATTGCTGCTCAAATGGTGCGCCCTGCTCATTCTCCAGGGCCGCATCGATGAGCTTGCGCAAGGCCGTGGCACGTTCCGCGGTGGCCAGTGAATTCACGGCCGAGACGGAACGCTGGTATCTGTCGAGTCCACGTTCATAAGTCTCTCCGTAGCCGCGGACCAGGCCGATGCACTCGGCGAGAGCCAGGGCGAGCGGATAGTCACCCGAGTGGATCGTCAACTGCTCCAGCCAGTTTTCAATGAATTTCTGCTGGATGGGGTAGCGGGACGTTTTTCGGCGCCATCTTTTCAGTGAAGCCAGCGATGACAGCAGCATGAATCCGGCCAGGTGAGTGGTGTTGATATGGCGGCCGGATTTGAAAAACGGTCGCAAAAGCGACTGTAAGTGCTGCGAATTCTGGACCAGGCGTGCGAGCGCGCCAGGCAGCAGGTCACAGATCTCCTCCAGGCGCGGATGAACGTATTCCACGACGTGCAACGGTTGGTCCGGGGTGACATTGAGTTGTTCACGCAAGGCGTCGAATCTTCGGGCGGAGGTTTTGATTTCTGCGACGCGAATCACATCTTCATAGCACATCTGCAATGCCAACTGCCTGGCGACCTGTCGTGTCAGGGCCCAACCCTGATTGTGGCCGCCCAGCGCTGAATCCTGTTCCAGGACCCGATGCAATCTCTTGAGATAAAGCTCGGCATACTCGGCATCCTGGTAGGTCAGGGTTCGCAAGGCTCCGTGTGCTGCGTAATTGCGCACCGGTTCAGGATACTCTGCGCTGATCCGCTCCAGCAACGCTGCGCCAATGGGTCCGGTGGCGGCAGGCCATTCGAGGTCGGGTTCAGGCTGAGTTTCCGCCGGAGATTCCGCGTGACCGAATCCGCGGGCGAACCCCTCGAGATTGGGCTCCACGTCCCGCCCGGAACGCCGGATAGTGTTCTCGAACGCTTCCTTCGTGAACGGCAGGGCACCACTGGCGGCAATCGCTCCAAGTAACACGGCGCTGATGACGCTGCCGGTCTCCTCGGCCAGTGCCTGCATGTCAAAGGCAATCAGGCCCCGGGCGGCTTCGCGCGCGGCTTTTAGAACCGGTCGCTGGTCGATCATTCCGTTGCCCAGTGCTGACTTTTCACCAATGGAGTACACCCGATGCTGGCTGACCACGACTTGCGTCAGGTTCGGCGTAACAAAACCCTTGTGCAAGGCGCGACCCAGTTCGGCCATTTCCCCGACGACGACCAGATCGACATCGCCCGGTACGGGGTAGGGTGAGAAGATCGGCAACGGATCGCCATCGTGCGGAGGCTTCGGAAACATTTCAATGCAGTAGACGGTCGCCCCGGTCCGCTGCGCCACGCCAGCAACATAGGTCGACTGGGCGAGGAATCCATGGGCTTGTGCCGTGTCGACCAGCCAGCGCGTGAGCACGCCGCCCCCCTGGCCGCCCAGCGCCAGGATGGCAATGGTCAATGGCCGGGAATACGTGTGTTCCGGACTCAACTTTGAAGCCTCCTGCGCCTTTCGGAGCGGCCTTGCATCCAGTCAATGCAGCCGCGCCGCAGTCGCCACAACATACGGTCGAGAACATTCGGGTTGTGAACCACCCGGCCCCTGTAAAACGAGGGACACAACACCGCTTCATGCGCGATTTCTCCGCAGTGTCCGCAACCGACACAACTGTTATCGACATGGGAAACCGGTTGTGAGCGGAGTGGGTCGGGGTTGGGTTTAATCGTCAGTGAGGGGCAACCGCTGAGGCGAATGCAGGCGCGATCCCCAGTGCAGGTTTCCGCATCGACACCGAACCGGTCAATCTCCACGCGCTGTCCTGCTGCAAGGGCCGCCCGAAGCAGGGGCCGCTCGCGCCGCTGGCGATTCAACATGCATTCAGACTGGGCGACGATGACCTTCGGCCCCGTGCCGCTTTGGCCCAGGGCTTTCTTGATGGCTTTTTTCAAGCGCGCAATATCATAGGTTCGAATGGTTCGGGCCCAGCGCACACCAATGCCTCTCACTGCCCGCTCTATGGGGTGGCGCGTGCTTCGATTGGTCGGCCCCCGTCGACTGGATAGCAGGTCCTGGCCGCCCGTGGCTGCGGCGTAATTGTTGTCTATGACGAGGGTTAGCCCGTCATTCTTGTTGAACACCGCATTGCCAATGCCGCTGGTGAGGCCGTTATGCCAGAACCCACCGTCGCCCATGATGGCGATCGGTGGTTTTCGGCTCTTGACGTTGAATGCAGAAGCGCCGGCTGTTCCGAGCCCGTAGCCCATGGTGCTGTTGCCGATCTCGAACGGGGGGAGTATGGAGAACAGGTGGCAACCGATATCGCCGCTGACATGAAAATCGCCGAGTTCCTTTTGCATCAACTTCAAGGTGGAGAAGACCGGACGTTCGGGACAGCCCACGCACAGGCCAGGTGGGCGTTCAGGAACATGAGGTGCGATGCTGCGCAGCAGTGGGACGAGCGCTTCGCGTGGATCCGGCGGCGCCTGCCAATCGGGTTCAAGTTCCCCGAGAAAACGCAACAGGCCGGACCGCAGAACATCACTCGTATACTCGCCTGCCATGGGCAGCACGCTCTTGCCGAAGACTCGGGTCCGCGCATCAGATTGCCTTAATATCGTCTGGATATTCTGCTCGATGTAGTTGGGTTGGCCTTCTTCGACCAAAAGCACTGCATCCTTGCCCTCGCAGAAGGTTTCGATCTCTGCATCAACGAGGGGATAGGTGACGTTCAAAACATGCATCGGTATCTGGACTGCGCCAAAGGCATCCGCCAGACCAAGGCGTTCCAGCGTGCGGATGAGCGTATTGAGCAAGCCTCCCTGCACGATGATGCCCAGGTGATTTCGAGGCCCTTCGATGCTCCGGTTCAGGGCGTTGTTTCGAATGAATTCAACTGCCGCGGGCCAGCGCTTTTCGATTTTTTCCTGCTCGTGAGCAAAGGAGGCCGGTGGCAGGACGATTCGATTGACGTCCCGGTCAGGGGTTTCGGTCACAGATGCCAGGGAAGGCTTCGGCGGTCGGTTATCTCGGGCGATGAATTGACCGGAAACGTGACAGGAGCGAATCCGCAGCATCAGGAAAACTGGTGTATTGCTGGCTTCCGAGAGTTCAAAAGCCTGTCCCACCGCCTTGACGATGTCGGGCACATGCGCGGGGGGGTCCATCAACCAGATCTGGCTCTTCATGGCGAAGGCGTGGGTGCGTTCCTGCATGATGCTGGAGCCTTCACCGTAGTCCTCGCCAACAATCAGGACCACGCCACCGGTTACGCCTGAGGACGCAAGGTTGGCCAGGGCGTCGCTGGCCACGTTCGTGCCTACCGTCGATTTCCACGTGACCGCGCCACGCAGGGGATAATTGATGGATGCGGCTGTCATGGCGGCTGCCGCAGCTTCGCTGGCGCTGGCTTCGAAGTGAACGCCGAGCTCCTCCAGAACATCGCTGGCGTCAGACAGGACATCCATGAGGTGAGATATGGGTGCGCCCTGGTAACCGCCGACATAGGCGACCCCCGAGTCCAGCAAAGCCTTTGTGACCGCCAGGATGGCCTCGCCGCTGAAGATTTCGCCAGCGCCTGAGCGCAATGCGGACACTTCTTTTTTGAACGATCGTTCCGCCATGCCCGCTTACCGTCGATGCGTCTCGACCCAGCCTGACCCGAGCCGGTCAGAAGTGAGAAGCTGTTTTTTGTCTGTTATCTTTGCCTCCATCATCACAAATTACCCGTTTTCAGGCTGGTTTTACAGTTGCACCGCCGGGCAGGCACGCTGATTGGGCTTTTACCCGGTCAGGCTGCGGTTTCAGCTCCAGCCGATCAGCAATCCCATGACGTCTCGTGGATCGCCGCATGCTGTTTCATAAACGCGCTCAAAATCTTCAGGCATAAACTCGTGCGTGATTAACCCCTGCAATTGGAATTGGCCGGAAACAAGGTGGTCGAAAAACAGCGAGTCGATCCGTTCCTGGGTCCACCCGTCGATGTCGTGACTCTCGTGAACGGCCTGCAGCGTCAGGCCTTTTGACATCATCGCGGAATTCAGGTGCTGCTGTGATGGATAGCCGGTGTCGCCCAGCAGGATCACCTTTCCGTAACGTCCCGCAGCGTTGAGCGCATCACCCAGGACCTCGGGGTGACCTGTGCTGTCAACGACAACAGACGCGCCATGTCCATCAGCGATCTCGGCAAGTGCCTCCTGGCATTGAGCCGCCTCACCGCAAAGTCCTCGCACGCGGCCACCCAAAGCGGCCATGTCGAGACGCGATTGGCAGGGATCAACCAGGGTGATTGATTCAGCCTTCATCACATGCGCCCATCGAACGGCCATTTGCCCGACCGGTCCGGCGCCAATAATCAGCACATTCTGGCCCGGGCCAAAGCGTCCGGCCCAGGCGGCGCGATAAGCCGTTTTGGCCAGCCCGGCCCAGCTGGCCTGCCTGAGATCCGCCCCTGCCGGGATTGGGGAGCAGTCCTTGCTGGGCAGCGTTGCATGGGAACAATGGGCCTGGCGAATGTAGACCGGTTGTCCAATCGAAAACCCCCTGACCTCAGCGCCGATGGCCTCGATTCTGGCAACAGCTTGCACACCCGTTTTCAATTGCGGAAATGAAAACATTTTCGAAAAATGAGAGGGACGCTCATAGCGTTGATGCAGCAGTGTGCACTCGGTCCCGATGCTGACCAGGCTGTGCAATGTGCGCAGCTGGAGGTCTTGCGGCCCTGGCCGCGGAAGCTCAAAAGACCGAAGTTCAACTTTGCCGGGTTCAGGAAAGACGATTCGCTGAGGCATGATCAGCCGATGCTCCCGGCTGGCGTCCTATGGCTGATAGTCGATTTCACATCGCCCTCCCACTCTCTGAAGACTGTCGGGCGTGTATTCATGGAGCTCGATGAAAATCCCATTGGGATCATGGCAGGTCACCATCCAGGTGTGATCGACTCCGAGTTTCTTGTCGGAAACGGCGATGCCATGCGCCTTGAGGTGCTCTTTAGCCTGCTCCACGCTCTCAACCTGCAGGGCGAAGTGCCGGATCACGCCGGCGGGATCGAATTTGCGGACCTTGACGATTTCAATGAAGGTGTCTTCACCTGCGCTCATGTACATGCCAATAAGTTCGTTCTGCAGGTTTCGGAATTCAAATTGCCTTTGGAGACCGAGGTGACCGTAAAAGGTTTCCGTCGCGTCCAGGTCCGCGGTCTCGATACATACATGCGCCAGTCTGACCAGCATCCTCAGAATGGTCCTTTACCGGGACGGGGATTCATTGGCTTGCCTCTGCAGTTCCATCGTGTTCAGGGGCTGGTTTTCCTTCGCTCCACCAGTCCAGGTCCGCGGCAGCACGAAGGATCCCATCCCGTTCGCTGTCACTCTGTCCCATGAGGCTCGCACACACCCTCCGGGACAGCTCATCGGCCTGCCAGCGCAAGCGGATGCCGTCTGATCGTGAAATGGTCACCAGGAGTTCAGCCAAGCCGGCTGGATCGAGTGCATCGGGCAGCCGGTTTCTCAGAGCGGACAGCCGATGCTCCACCAGCACCCGGTAGGGAGAGTTCTCGGGATAGTCGGGCGGAACGCTGTTCGCGCCGTCAAAACTGCCATCAAACAGGCCCGTAGCGTACAGGGCGGCCTCCACGAGTGCGACGTGAATGCCCCATCGATCTACTTCGTGACGCAGAGCCTCGGCAGCGCCTTCAAGGGCGAATTTACTCGCGCTGTAGGCGACGTCCCCGGGTAATCCGGCCACGCCGGACAGCGAACTGATCATGATGATGTAGCCGCTGGCCTGTGTGCGCATTTGCGGAAGCACGGCCCGGGTCAGTAACAGGGGCCCCAGCACGTTAGTGTCCATGACACGTCGCAGTGCGATCTCGGACAGGTCTTCCAGAGCGCCGGCTGTCCAGACACCTGCGTTGTTGACCAGGACGTCGATGCATCCCGAATCCCGAACAAGGTGGTTTATGCATGAATCGAAGCTGTCGGGTTCGGTCAGGTCGAGACCGACAGCTCGAATGTCCAGTGCCTCACGAGACGCAATCTCTGACCATGGTGCGTCACTGTCCGGATCACGCAGGCTTGCATACACTCGATCGCCGGCACGGGCGAAGGCGAGGGCGCTGGCCAACCCGATCCCACTGCTGCAGCCCGTGATCAGTACGACAGCCATAACTTTTCGATCTCCTCAATTGCAGCAAGTTTATTCCGTCCACTGCGTCTGTTCATCCAGAGCCCGGCAGGCGAATTACGCGGGGTGCTATGCATCATTGTCGTTGAACTGGCTCAACGCGGCTCGGATGTCATCCGGAATGTGTCGGGAGCGTAAATTTCCGTCATCCAGAATCTGTGCAAAAACCCGCGTGGCGTTGCCCTCGGTGATGGTCTGCCCGGTATTCAGGTTAGTGGCAAGGCAGTGCCAAAGGACGGTTTTGTCGCGAATTTCCCGCAGCGTGAGGACGCATTGAACACGATCGCCATAGGCGGCCGGGCCGACAAATCTGAATTGAATCTCACCCATCACGAAGGCACTTCGATCCTCATTGATCATGCGATTGATCGGGTATCCGATCTGTCGGAAGAGTTCGTGCTCAATCTCGTTGAACCAGGCGACCTCCCGTGCGTAGTAGACGAGTCCGAACGGGTCTGACTCACCCCAGTTGACGGTCAATTCCTGCGTATATGCTGACATGGGTTGTGCTTACCATTGTGTGTCCGAGCGCGAAGTGTACCGTGTCAGGGCCCTCAGGCCCCGGGCGACATTCTGTGCACGGCGCTTTCCAATCATGCTCAGAGCCGTGTCATGACTGATTTGAGTTCCGTGTACTGCAACAAAGACTCGAACCCGTTTTCACGGCCCCAGCCGGACTGCTTGTAACCGCCGAAGGGCACGGCCATGTCGGGGATGCCATGGCAATTGATCCAAATGAGCCCGGCCCTGATGGCCGCTGCCATGCGGTGTGCGCGCCCGACGTCGCTTGTCCAGATGCTGGCAGCCAGACCATAGGGGCTGTCGTTGGCCATGCGCTGGACATCGGATTCGTCTTCAAAGGGCATGGCCACCAGAACGGGACCGAAAATCTCCTCGCCCACGACACTCATTTCCGACGATGCTTCCGTGAGCACTGTGGGCGCCAGGAAATACCCTCCCGAATCGGCTATGGCCTCTCCGCCGGTAACGAGCCGGGCGCCCTCCTGGCAGCCGGCCTTGATCATGCCGGACACTCGCTCGAGGTGAGCCCGTGAAATCAGGGGCCCCATGTCCATTTCCGGATCCATGGCGGGGCCGACCCTCATGTTGCCTGCGATTTCGGCAACCTTGTGCAGCACGGTCTCGTAAATGGAGGCATGGATATACAGACGCGATCCTGCGACGCAGACCTGCCCCGATGATGAAAAAATAGCCTGTGCGGCTCCCGTTGCAGCCTGGTCCGGGTTTGCATCCTCGAACACGATTACCGGTGATTTCCCCCCCAGTTCAAGGGTGACTTTTTTGAGATTCCCGCGAGCGGCATGGATGATCTGCCGGCCCGTTTCGGTTGAGCCCGTGAACGAGACTTTGTCGACATCCGGATGTTCCGCCAGGAACTGGCCGATGGCCTCTCCATCGCCGAACAGAATATTGACTACACCGTCGGGAATGCCGGCGTCGTGCAGCAACTCGCCCAGGCGTGTGATCGTCAGGGGTGTCTGTGTTGCTGGCTTGATGACCACGCTACAACCGGCGGCGAGCGCGGGTGCGATCTTCCAGGCGGCCTGAACGAGTGGCCCGTTCCAGGGAATGATCAGTGCCGCGACGCCAATAGGCTCACGCAGCGTGTAAATGTGGAACGCCTGGTCCGGGACCGTGGACAGTTGCTTGGTGCTGCCCTCGATCTTGGTGCACCAACCCGCGTAGTAGCGGAAGCATTCCGCCGCGAAGGGTATCTCGCCCTGCAGCGCAGCGTCGTAAAACTTGCCTGCATCGAGCATTTCAAGCTCGGCGAGTTCTTCGACATGCTCATCGATGAGATCGGCCACTCGCCAGAGAATTCGTGCCCGTTCTGCGGGGGTTTTACTTGCCCAGCGCCTGTCCTGAAAGCTTGCGCGCGCAGCCGCGATGGCGCGATCTGCATCTGCAGGGGATGCAATTGCTACGGAACTGATAACCTCGCCCGTGGAGGGGTTATAGACGGCTTCGGTCTGGCCAGCGCTGCCTTCAAGCCATTGACCGTTTATGAGCAGCTTTTGTCGCTGCCCCAGCCGTTTTTCTGCAAGGGCGGAAATTGAATAGCTGTTCATGGCTTGGCCTCCCTCGCCGATTCAGGCGTTCATGTAATCGGTGAGTGCCGCGATCACCGCTTCATTTTCTTGATCCAGTCCAACGGTAATGCGCAAATAGGCATCCGACCCGCCCGCTGGGCGTGGAATGATTCCCCTGGATTGCAGGAATTGTGCGGCGCCGGACCCTGATTTGCCTGTCTCAGAATCAAATTTGAGCAGGTAGAAGTTGGCCACGCTTGGGATGAATTCAAGACCGGGGAGATCAAGCCCAGCTTGCAGCCGCCTGAGCGCGGCGCTGTTGTGCTCTCGGGCGTATTCCATGAATTCCTGGTCCTGAACCGCGGCCACTGCGGCGGCCATGGCGGGACCATTGGCGTTGAATGGCGTCCTGATTCGTTGCAGTGCCGCAATGACGGATTCAGGGCAGTAAGCCCAGCCGATTCGCAGTCCGGCGAGTCCATAGATCTTGGAGAAAGTGCGCGTCATGATCACATTGTCGAATTCATCGACCAGCGCCCTGCCTGCCGAATAATCACCCTGCTCGACATATTCCGCGTATGCGCTATCGATCAGGAACAGGCAATCAGTGGGTAAACCAGCGTGCAGCCGTCTGAGTTCGTCAGCGCTGATGTAGGTGCCCGTAGGATTATTGGGGTTGGCGATCGTGCAGAACCGGGTCCGTTTCGTCACACGTTCCAGCAGAGCGTCCACGTCCACGCGGTATTCCTTCTCGGGCGCGATCACCAGTTCGGCGCCTTGTGCGGTGCAGTGCACATTGCTCATGATGAAGCCGTTCTGGCTGAGCAGGACTTCATCGCCCATGCTCACGTAGGCTCTGGCTGCGAGGAGAATCAATTCCTCAGATCCGTTTCCACAAATGATTCGATCGGGGTCCATGCCATGCAATTGACCGATCGCGTTGCGCAGTTGGGATTGTGTCCCGTCGGGGTAACGGTGAACATGCCGTGCGCTGTCCGCAAAAGCCTGTTGCGCCCTGGGGCTGGCTCCCAGCGCCGATTCATTGGACGAGAGCTTGATCGGCGCTTCCACGCCATCTATGGTGCTCTGACCCTGCTCGTAAGGGGGTAGCTTCGTGACCCCCGGCAGCGGCGTCAATACTCGCCGGGTTGATTCACGGGCCTCGAGTTCGGAGTCAATCGGGGTCATGGGATCATCCTCGCCTGGAGGCTTCGTCTCTGCGCTTGCGATGACGCCGGCGATATCGGATCAGGAAAAAGGGAAAGCCCAGGACATAAACCCAAACCATCGGGTTGGCCAGGGCACGGCCGAGGGCTGTGAGAATGTCGTTCGGGCTGACATAGACCTTGCCGCGCATGGCCTGGCGCTCGTCTGAATGAATAATCAGGTGGTCTTTCTTGTATTCGAACGCGCCCACCAGGAAATCGATGTCTGCGAGTTTGCTCTTGACTTTCATCGATCGTCCCGCAGGTTCATTTCTTTCTCAGACGCCCCGTGGCCTGAGCGTAGTCAATGCGATCCTGGAGAACCTGAGACATGTCTTGGGGATCATGCCCGGCGGGTGGCGTGAATTGTCCGCGGCCATAAATGTCATCGAATACCTCCTTGCATATGCTGACCTTCTCAGACAGTGTCCTGGGTGGATTGCCAGAGGGGAAGCGGTTGGGCGGATAAATCGGATTCTCGTAGATTTGACGGAAACCCTCGGTTCGGACATCCACCCAGCAGTTATGAATGGTCCGGGATCGGTGGTTCCTGAGTGCCTCGATGTCGATCGTGGCGGCGAGCACCTGTTCTGAGGGGTAGGGTGCTTCACGCATGACCATGCCAGTGTAGTCAATCGCAAAGGAGTGCCCGGGGCAAAACGCCTTGGGGTAAAACTCGTAATTGACTGAGCCCCAGTTTGAGCCCAACAGGTAACACATGTTGTCGTGGGCTCGGGCCCGGCGAGTAAACATCCAGAAGTCCCAGGGTTGTGAAACGCCCTCCACTTCCTGGATGGCGCCCGGATGGCAGATAACCTCCACGCCGTTATATCCAAGGGCGCGCGACACTTCGGGCGTACATCCGTCATGGCAGGTCATGGTGCCGAGTTTGCCAATTTCCGTGTCAATGACGGGGAACAGGTCCTTGATGTCGCCACCGAGTTTGTCGCAGTACTCATCGAAAAGGTCATGCGGACTGGTGCCTAGACCGATATAGGCCGGGATATGCCATTTATGGTATTTCAGCACCACATCTCCAGAGGGGCCGACGATGAAGTTGGTGTTGAACCAGCGATCGGGAAATTCGGGTACCTGTTCCATCACGCCCCCGCCGCACAGGTAGAGGTCGTATTCCTGTGCAATTTCCGCGAGCTGATCGATTTCCGGTCCGGGAATCGTCACGGCCTTTTTCATCGCGTCCTTGATGCCGGTCTCGCCCTTCCCGGGTGTTCCGACGCCCTGGAGAAAATACTCCGGCAGCACAACCAGTCTGACAGGGAGTTCCCAGAAATAACCCACGCCGAAATGGATCAGGTTCTTGACGCGGTCGAGGTTCTGCTGGATGCCTTCGCGATCGCTGACCACCGTGACTTCAGGTTGGACGATCAGTGCGGTATAGGGGTCTATGCGGTTTGTTGCCATTGCAAATTTGCCTGTGTATTGCGCTCCCGGCGGCGCGTTTCAGAAATCAAAGTCATCATCCTCTTCCCGGACACCGAGGTCGAGGAGAATTTCATTGGCCGTGATGGTGCCCATACCGCAAATTCCGCCACCCGGGTGGCAGGACGGACCGGTCAGGTAGAAACGCTCGAGGGGTCCGCGGTAATTGGCATAGTTGGGAAAGGGGCGAAAGGCACCCATCTGCGCCAGGGTTCGCTCACCGCCGGTGGTGACCCCGCGGTAGAAGCAGGGGTTCGCGCGCTCCAGGCTGGGCCCGGTTTCCACGTATTGCCCGATGATGTTGTCGGGCGTCATGTTGCTCGTGTAATTGTGCAATTGACCCAGCAACACCGTATTGCAGTATTCCGGGCCGATTGCCTCCCAGTTATCTCCGTTGGCCAGGTCCACGGGCACGAAGGTGTCCATGATCAGGGTATGTTTGCCCTCGGGAGCCCGCGTAGGATCGAGCGTCGTCCAGGCGGCTGTCCATAGAAATGGATCGCTGGGCGCGCGCCCGGCGGCAATTTCCTGATACTGCCTGTCGATATCGGCTACCGTGCCGAACATCCGCTGGAAAGCGGTTTTGCCCATCTCGGCGCCTGCATGGAAAGCGGGGGCTTCGTGCAGGGCGTAGTGAATCCTGGCAATGGTGATATCTCCAAACGAGAATCGGCGAACCATGTCCTTGAAGCCGTGTGGAAGATCATTGTCCTGGAAGCCCTGCAAGAATGTCTGAAAGGGATCCAGGCCGCTGACCACGGCTTGGGCCGCGAGAATTTCCTCTCCACTTTCAAGGCGAACCCCCAGGCAGCGTCCCCCATCGGCGATGAACTGGCTGACCGTCGCTCCGGTGCGCACGGTGCCGCCTTTGGCCTCGATGTATCGTCGCAGCGACTCGCTCAGCATGCCGCTGCCGCCTTCCGGAATGGCCTGCCCGAAATAGTGAATGCTCGGGATCATCACATAGAATCCGGCGGCGGTGCCGAGCTGATCGGGTAAGGTTTGGGGGGCCATGGCCCAGCCCAGGATAAAGGCGCGCACATGGTCATTTTCGAAATTTTCCAGCGTGAACTGGCGGGAGCTCAGTTGATATTCACGCAGCCGCTTCAGGCCCTCTGGGTTGTTTTCCAAGCCCTGGTAGAGGTAACTCGGCGGGGAGGGCGGGCTGAACATGCCCTTGATTACCCCATCCTTGATCTCCCCGAATTCCTCGTATATTTCCCGGTACCGACGTGAATCCTTCAGGGAATACTCAGCAATGCTCTCGCAGGTCTTGTTCACATCCTTGTAGACGATGATGCCTGGTCCCTCATATTTGTTTGGGTGGCCGGTGATGTGATCCTCTGACCAGATGTATTTCAGGCCGTATTGTTCCAGCTCGGGCTGCAGTTTCTGGAATTCCGGGTTCAGGTGAATCCACACATGGGATGAACCGAATGGATCATGTTTGAACCCCGGCTCTGTCAGTTCACGGGTCAACACACCGCCACCGACCCAGTCGTTACGTTCCACGACAAGCGTATTCAAGCCTTCCCGGGTCAGCACGGCGGCACAGATCAGTCCGTTGTGGCCACCGCCCGCGATAATGATGTCGTAGTCGCTCATGTTCCTGGCCTGGTTGCTGCCTGTTCAGTTGTACCGTCTTGCGGGTGACTCGCAGGCAGGCAGTCGGGATCGCAGGAGGATTTCGCCGTCGGGCAAGACCTCATGGGTGGCGACCTGCTATGCAAGGGAGTTCCTGCCGGGGCTTATGACGCGAAACTTGGCACGAATGATTTTCATGATTTACACCAAGTTCGATGGAGCGGGGTCACGGTACGCACTGCGCCTGCGTAGGGTCAGCCTGGTCCGCGATTGGCATCGACTAAACCTATCAAATCGTCCCATTATTTGTCAATTTCGCACTGTCTCCTCGACTGGTTGGCGTGGCCTGCTTGTCGGATCGTCCTGTCGGATCGTGATTTTATTAAAAATATATAATTAATACAATAACATAAATTGAATCTATCCAGAATTTTCATATCTTCTGTCCGGGCCCTTCAGTGGTCGGGATTAGGTCGTTGTTGGGGTTTGCTTGTAAAGGTGGATATCCAGCGCCTGATCGCAATTTATGGGACGATTCCCAAAAAAATTGAAAACTCGCTGGGGTAAATATATAGTGATTTGCAATTCATAGGGTTCAAAAACCGTGAATATGCACTCCGTGCGTTGGTACGACAAAAAAGCGAATACGCAGGCAGCCTCATGCCACGACCTCTTTTGCACGCCCCCGACGTGATCTCGACCCTGTCGGATTGCCAAGTCGTGCACCATGACAGTTGGGCGTAGAGGCGCGGCGGACCGGGCAGGACTTGGTCGGGACCATCCGCACGGGTTGGAATAAGAAAGCAACAGCAACTAAGAAGTGGAGAGCAGGGAGATGACCAGAAAATTACTAGCCCTTTTAACGGCGCTGACGCCTCTCGCGTGCGTGCCATTGGCCGCATCCGCGCAGGAATCAACCGGTGAGCTCGAAGAGGTCATCGTGACCGCTCAACGTCGTGAACAAAACCTGCAGGATGTGCCTATCAGCATCACCGCGTTCAGCGGCGCGGCGCTGGAGAAGGCCAACATTCGTGCAGCGAACGAGTATTTGAGCCAGACACCCAACGTCAGCTTTACCGAGGATGGACAGACCGGCTCGAGAGGCATTGGCATCAGTATTCGTGGTATCGGCACCCTGGTGTCCGGTGAGAACGCGTTCATCAACAGCATCGGCATCTATCTCGATGAGTTCAGTGTCGTGTCGGTTCCCAACCAGGTCGCCAACCCGGAGTTGCCGGATATGGAACGCGTGGAAGTACTGCGTGGACCGCAAGGCACTTATTTTGGACGTAATGCTGTGGGCGGCGCGCTTAACCTGACCACCAAGCGGCCTACCGACGAGTTTGGAGCCGAGGTCAAGGCGGGATATGAAACCTATGATGGAGCCAACGACGCCTGGAACGTGACGGGAATTTTCAATCTTCCCGTCTCTGATGCGTTCCGATTGCGGGCGGTTGCAATGTACGAGGACAGCGGTGGCTACGTGAAGAACATTTGCGGTAAGGGCGCTTCAACCGCGTCTTGCCCGATTGCGGCAGAAAATGGTTTCACACCAAACGGTTCGCCGAATTCCGGCCACGAAACAACCTATTTTCGCCTGAGTGCAGATTGGGACCTGGGTGATCGGACGCAGCTTCGTGCCACTTTCTACTACACTGACGAAGATCAAGGTACCGATGAGAATGTTCCTTCGGGCGTGCTTGATCTTGATTCCACTGACACCTTCGGAATCGGCACCGCAGAGGATCCGGGTACCGGTTTCTGGCCCAATAACCAGAATCGACTGAGTCATGACCAGCCGGAATCAACCACCAACAAGTCTACGGTAGCCATTCTCAATCTGACACACGAGTTGAGCGATACCTCGACGCTTCGCTGGATCACCGGCATCATTGATGCCAGCACGGATCGGTTGTTCGATAACGACCTGGTCGGTGGTATGGATGCGCTGGTGCGAACGAACGCCTACGACGGTGAATCCTGGAGCACGGAGCTTCGTTTTGAGAACCTCACTGAACGCTATGACCTGATTGCTGGATTCATGTATGCAAGCGACGAGCAGAAGCAGGCCAACAACGTGGCCACAGCCTCAATGCCGACTGCGACGGTTAACGGAGTCGGCGTGTTGCCGCCATTCCCGGAAGGCCTTGGCCTGGCGCTGAACAACAAGTCGTTCAAGGTGAAAAGCCAGGCGCTGTTTCTCGATTACACCTGGCACATGACCCAGCGTCTCGACCTGACCGTTGGTGCGCGCTACACGGATGACAATGTTCGCAACTCCGTGACGTCATTCGGTATTGCGCCCACCTGTGGCCCGCCGGGAGCGGAGGGGTGCAGTTTTCCTGAATTCTTCGGCGGTTTCGTCAATTTCCCCAGGCCTACGGCCTCAGCTGAGGAAGACTTCAGCGATTTCACCCCACGTTTCGTGGCCAACTGGCGCGTGACCGACAACGTCAATCTCTACGCGACCGCGTCCAAGGGTTACAAGGCGGGTGGTTCCAGCGTTGGTAACAACACCAACCAGGACGGGTCTCCCGGATTCTCTGTGAAATACGACAAGGAAACCCTTTGGAATTACGAGGCCGGCTTCAAATCGGAGCTTGCGGATAACAGAGTGCGTTTGAACGGTTCATTCTTCATGTTGAGATGGGATGATTTGCAAATGGAGGCCTTCCGCTTCCTGACCCCGGGAGATTTGTCCTCGAACTTTGAGCAAACCATCAACATTGGCAGCGCCGATGCCACTGGATTCGAGCTCGAATTGTTGGCAGCAATTACGGATAACTTCACGATACAAGGGGCTCTGGGTTACCTTGACACCGAGATCACCAGCGATACGCAGGCTGAGATTACTGGCGGGTTTGTCGTCGATTTGAAAGGGCTTGAACTGCCCAAGGCGCCCAAACTGACCGCGTTTCTCGCCGGTGAATATCGTTTGCCGATGGGTCAGAACGAGGGCTGGATCCGACTCGAGTATGTGCGCCGTGACGGTCAGTACTCGGACATCGAAGGTTTGACCAACGCGCAGACCCGCGGCCCTTCACCTAATTCGGGCCTGGTCCGGGAAATGCCCTACGGGGAATTTCCCTATCTCAGCCCGGACTACAACCTGTTGAATCTCCGTGCGGGGTATGACGCGGACACCTGGAGCGTGAACCTGTACGTGCAGAACCTCAACAACGAGGAGTACTACACCGGGACCCAGGAAAACTTCGGCGTCAGCGGTATCCGCTTGCGGCCGCATCCACGCGTGATCGGCGGAAACGTGAGCTTCCGCTTCTAATCAGCGGTTTCGGCTGGGGATATGACAGCGCCGTCCAATCCAATGATTGGGCGGCGTTTTTTTTAGGATGAGTCCATGCCTGGAGGCTGCTGCAAGATCCCCGTGGGACGCACTGATGTGACGCCGCGGGTTGTAGGACGCCGTTGGCTACAGGGCTCAGGCCCTTGAGTAAGGGCAGTAACAGGGGGCAGGTCAGGTCCGTGGTGGATATCCTCGGTCAGCGTATCGCAGCGGGGGATTACTGCGAAGGCGAGACCTTGCCGATCGAGCAGGAACTTGCAGACAGCCTTGGCGTGGGGCGAAACGCACTGCGCGAGGCCGTAAAGGTACTCTCTGGAAAAGGCCTGATTTCAACTGCGCCGCGCAGCGGCACTAAAATCCGTTCCAGGAATGCGTGGAACATGCTCGACCGCGATGTCCTGTATTGGCATTCCGACCCCGATATCGCCACGCCGGATTTTCTTCTCTCTCTGCTTGAGATGCGCCTGATCATTGAGCCGAGGGCTGCGGAAATGGCCGCAGAACGAGCTACACGAGACGATATTGCGTTGATCCTTGCGGCTTTCGATGACATGCAGCAGCACGAAAGCGACTCAGACGGGCGCGTGAAGGCAGATATACGCCTGCATACCTCCGTGCTTGCCGCCACACAGAACCCTTTCATCAGGCACTTCAGTCACGCCGTATCGGCTTATCTCATGGCTCACTCGAAAATAGGTGGCGCCGCCGATGCCGAACACCTGAAGGCCGACCTGGAACTTCACCATGAGTTGGCTTGGTACATTGCCCGCGGAAAATCGGACATGGCTCGAGAGTGCGCGGTGAGGATGCTCTCATCAGGAAGGGCCCGTGTGTCGGGTTTGCTCGACTAAAGGGGCGTAAGCGAACTCATGCCAGGAGATGGGTGATTGTGACGCCGATAAAGGTCGCAATGACGTAACCGAATATTCCACACATGATGCCGGGTGTCACCAGGCTGCGCCAACCGCGTGAACTGGCAATTGCTGCCGTGGCGGCCGGGCCCACCAAGGCAGCGCCGGCGGCGACCACGGCCTCGGCCAGATCGACCTTCAAGAGTCGTGCCGCCAAGAGCACGATGAGCAGATTGCTCAGGATGATGAACATGCCGAAAGCGAAGAGGATCAATGCAGAGGAGGCGAAAAAATTGGCATTTGTGCCTGCACCCACCGCGGCGAAAAAGACGTACATCAGCAACATGCCCAGGTCAAAATCGCCCTCCAGCGAGCGCATGGTTCCCGGCGCTGCATTGGCGATGATGATGGTGATCAGGGTGATGAACAGAATGTTGTACTGCGAAAGGCCCGAGGCATCACCTACGAAGTTGGCGATCGCGCAGATGGCGAAACTCAAGGCGACGGCGCCCGTGACATGCGGCAGTCGAAACAAGGCGGTCTCTTCCATTGCGTCTTTCTCGACCCGCACATCGGCATGGGGTCCTGGAGCACGCAGGGGCAATTTGCGCGTGAGCCAGCGGATGGATGGAATGGCGATGAGCAAGGCCAGAGCGATATTGCTGACCATGGCGCTGGCACTCAGCGCTGTGCTGAACTCGTCCGGTGTCATCTCAACGGCTTTTGAGACGGCAAGAAAGTTGACGGCGCCACCGACGAAGCCTGCCGTGTAGACACCTGCCACTTTGGGGCCAATTTCACCCAGTTCGAAAAGAAAAAATCCTATGACCGCGCCTGTGACCGTGCCTGCCGAGGCAATCAAAAAACTGATCATCACCGGGCCGCTCTCGCGAAATATTTTTCTGAGATCCGCCTTGAACAGCAGCAACGGGATCGCAAGAGGCACCAGCGTGCCGCCCACGAAGTCATAGCTGGGGCTGGCGAACGGAATGACGCGAAAATTGGAGAGTGCCATGGCGCCCAGCAGCACCCAGATGACACCCGAGGTTTTCTTTCCAATCGGTTTGGTGTCAATCCAGAAGCCGAGCCACGCAAGGCCGAACAATATGGCGCCAAGGGCGATAACGTTTTGATCGGAAATGATGCTCATGAGGTGGTCTTATCCCTTGCCGGATGATACTTTCGCGCTCCAGTCGGTGCTTGCGAGACCGCCTGAGCGTGCAGACAAGACTAACATGCAGAACGCTTCATTCGGCAACCGAAC
>CAXQNK010000047.1:0-14567 GCA_964225175.1 Candidatus Nitrosopumilus sp.
CGCGCCAGGGACCGCTGACTGCGGGTCCAGTCCTTGCTGACTTTAACCCAGGTTCTCAGAAAGACTTTCTGATCGAAGAGTTTCTCCATGTCTCCTCGAGCCCGGCGCCCGACCTGTTTCAGCGCTCGCCCACCCTGGCCGATAACGATCTGCTTTTGACTGGCGCGTTCCACCCAGATAATGGCACCGATGCGCAGCAGTTTTCCCTCACGACTGAACTCCTCGATCTCCACGGTCAGCGCATAGTGCAGCTCCTGGTGCAGGCGCTCTGTCAGTGCCTCACGGATCAGCTCTGCGGCAAGAAATCTCTCACTGCGATCAGTGATCTGATCCTCATCGTAAAAAGGTCGGGAAAAGGGCAAGTGCTCCAGCACCATGGCCTCGAGGTCTTCGATGCCATCACCCCGGGTCGCCGAGATCATCAGCACCTGCTCCAGCTTTTCCGGCACGATTTTCTTGTGAACGAATTCCAGGAGCTCCTCGCGGTTATCCAGACGGTCAATTTTATTGATGACCAGCACCACAGGCACATCGACGGAGCGCAGTCCCTCGAGAATGGCAAGATCCCGCTCCGACCAGTGCCCCGCTTCGATCATGAACAGGACCAGGTCCACATCCCGAAACGTCGCGCGGGCAATACGGTTCATATAACGGTTCAGTGCGCGACCTTCAGCGTGGTGAATACCGGGCGTATCGAGATAGACAACCTGCCCCTGCTCTGTGGTCTTGATGCCCATGATGCGCTGACGGGTCGTCTGAGGCTTGGCCGTCACGATGCTGATTTTCTGACCAAGGATGCGATTGAGAAGTGTCGACTTGCCCACGTTCGGGCGGCCCACAATCGCGACGTATCCAAAACGGTAGCCGCCCGTGGCCTGTGCTTCACTCATTGAGCTTACCCAAGAGAATCGATGCCGCCGATTGCTCCGCCTTGCGGCGACTGCTGCCTTCTGCCTGCGATTGCTCCTCGGAATCGGGAATCCTGCAGACGACAACAAAATGCTTGGCGTGATCAGCTCCTTCTTCCCGGATCAGCTGGTAATCGGGTAACGGTCGCCCGCGTGCCTGGAGCCACTCCTGCAACCGGGTTTTCGGATCCTTGAGGGTTTCCGCGTCCGGCAAATCCAGAATCACTGGCTCACAAACTTCTCGAATCACTGCACTGCAGGCCTCAAACCCTCCATCCAGGTAAATGGCTCCGAACAGGGCCTCGAGCGCGTCGGCGAGAATAGACTGTCTCTTGAATCCGCCTGATTTGAGCTCTCCCTCGCCCAGGTGCAAATGGTCTCCCAGGCGAAGTTGAGCCGCCAACTCGGCGAGCGTATCACCACGCACAACGCGGGAGCGCAGGCGACTGAGCTCGCCCTCCGTGGCTTGAGGCCGTAACTCATAGAGGCGGCTGGCCACTACAAAATTGAGGATGCTGTCACCCAGGAACTCGAGGCGTTCATTGTTCACCGCCCCTCGCGATCGGTGCGTCAGGGCCTCGCGAAGCAGGCCGGGGTCAATGAATCGGTATTCAATACCCGGCAGCTGATGAACCGGCAGCTGCTTCAATTTGGCAATCGAACCATCCGGTCAAATTTTGCCACCACATCAAGATTTCCGATCAGTAGCTCGCGCCGCTCGTAGCTCACGTGCAGATGAACGCCGTTTTTCCTGACTTTCTTGATATTTTCGTCTTTAACAGTGCCCTCGGTGCCACTCACAAACAGATTCGCGTGAACACGCGCCCTCATATCATACAGGCTCCAACTCGCGCTGCCGGGTTCCTCGGACACTGAATTCATGGCGTTCACCACTGAGAAATACTCGTAATAAATCGGCCAGATCCGCATGCCGATGAATGCAATGAAAATCACCATCGCCAGTACGATGATGAAACCCACGATACTCATTCCTTCCTGTCGTCTTAACTTCATTTCCTTCTCCCCATTAGTTGAGCCTGAACCCATGATAACCGAAGCCGATGCCAAGCACATTGCCTGCGCACCGGCATCCAGAATTGTTGATCGCCTGGGAACTGGCCTCAAGAAATACCATTGCCGATTCGCGACCAGTCGGCGCAACCCTTCTCGAAGTCGAAATTCATCCAGATACCCACTGCCCGTCCCACCAGGTTCTCCTCAGGCACGAAGCCCCATGCGCGGCTGTCATTGCTGCGGTCACGGTTGTCACCCATCATGAAATAATGGCCCTTCGGGACAATCCACTGTCCGTTTCTGGAGGGCGTGAGGTCATGCCGAAGGATATCGTGACCTGTGCCACCCAATTGTTCGTACAACCGCTTGGCGTCTCCGCGCGGTGTAGAGCATTTCAAGTCCCGGGTCGTAAACTGACCGGCCTCGCCTGTTCGGACCCGATCCCCATTTACGAACAGTTCCTTATTCCGGTAAGTCACCGTATCGCCCGGTAATCCGATCACCCGCTTGATGAAATTAACACCCTCGTCAACCGGGTAACGAAATACCGCGACATCACCCCGCTGTGGTTGCCCCACCGCCAGGAATTTCTTATTGAGCACGGGAAGCCGCAAGCCATAGGAATACTTGTTGACCACGATGAAATCGCCGACCAGCAGGGTTGGGATCATGGAACCCGACGGAATTTTGAAGGGCTCAAAAAGAAATGACCGGAAAACGAGAACCACCAGCAAAACAGGGAACAGCGACCTGGCGTATTCAACCACCACCGGGTCACGGTATGCCTCAATCCGTTCCTGCACAGACCGGTCCATGCGCTTGGTCCTGAACAGAAGACTGTCCACCAACCAGATCACGCCTGCGAGCAATGTCAGGCTGACCAACACCAGGGCGAAATCGAAATTCATGCTTTACGTTTCCTTGTGGTCTGCGAGGTTTATTTTTTGCCGTCTGACTGAAGCACCGCCAGGAACGCTTCCTGTGGAATCTCCACCCTACCGACCTGCTTCATCCGCTTTTTGCCCGCTTTTTGTTTTTCCAGCAATTTCTTCTTGCGCGTTGCATCACCACCGTAACATTTTGCCGTTACATTTTTGCGCAATGCCTTGACCGTGGTACGGGCAACAACCTGCGAGCCGATGGCCGCCTGTATGGCGATATCAAACATCTGGCGCGGAATCAATTCTTTCATACGAACGGCAAGGTCCCGGCCTCGCCTTTGCGCCTGGTCGCGGTGCACGATCAGTGACAAGGCATCCACGCGCTCGCCATTGATCAGCACATCAACGCGCACGAAAGGACCTGCATCGAAACGGACGAACTGGTAATCGAACGAGGCGTAACCACGACTCACGGATTTCAGCCGATCAAAGAAATCCAGCACCACCTCCGAAAGCGGCAATTCATATTTGATGGACACCTGATTGCCCAGAAAATGCATTCCGACCTGGCGGCCACGCTTTTCTTCGCACAACCCGATCACCGCTCCGACGTAATCCTGGGGAACCAGGATATTTGCCTCGATAATGGGCTCCCGAATTTCATTAACCTCACCACTTGCCGGCAATTTTGCCGGGTTTTCGAGATCAACCACCTCGCCGCTGTTGAGCTCGATTTCGTATATCACAGTCGGTGCGGTCGTCACCAACTCGACGTCATATTCGCGCTCCAGGCGCTCCTGGACGATGTCCATGTGCAGCAACCCAAGGAAGCCGCATCGAAATCCGAAACCCAGCGCCTCGGATGTCTCTGGCTCAAAATACAGCGCCGCATCATTGAGCTGCAATTTCTCCAGCGCGTCCCGCAAATCTGGATAGTCCTCTGCATCAGTGGGAAACAACCCGGCAAACACCCTGGGCTGCATTTTTTCAAAACCGGGCAAGGCTTCGGTGGCTGAATCTTTTGCGCTGGTGATCGTATCGCCCACCGGCGCACCGTGCACATCCTTGATACCAGCAACCAGAAAACCGACTTCTCCGGCACCAAGGCCCTCGCGGATCACCCGCTTGGGTGTAAAAACGCCCAATTGCTCAACCTGGTGCTGTTCGCCCGTGGACATCAGACGAATCTTGTCGCGTCGAGCAATGCGCCCATCAACGACGCGCACAAGCGAGACAATGCCAAGATAATTGTCAAACCATGAATCGATGATCAGGGCCTTCAGGGGCGCGTCCGGGTCGCCTGCAGGGGACGGCACCTTCTGCACCAGCTGTTCCAGCACTGCCTGGATACCCGCGCCCGTTTTGGCGCTGACTTCCAGGGCATCCGCGGCCTCGATGCCGATGATATCCTCTATTTCCTGCTTCACCCGCGGTGGCTCGGCCGAGGGCAGGTCAATCTTGTTGAGGATTGGCAGGACTTCCAGACCGAGCTCTACAGCCGTGTAGCAATTGGCGACGCTTTGGGCTTCCACACCCTGCGCTGCGTCAACAACCAGCAAGGCGCCCTCACAAGCCGCCAGAGATCTTGACACTTCGTAGGAGAAATCGACGTGACCCGGCGTATCAATGAAATTCAGCTGGTATTGATGACCATCTGATGCGGTGTAATTGAGCGTGACGCTCTGTGCCTTGATGGTGATGCCACGTTCGCGCTCAAGATCCATCGAGTCGAGGACCTGATCTGCCATCTCCCGCTCGCTGAGACCACCGCATGTTTGAATAAAACGATCCGCCAACGTGGACTTGCCGTGATCCACGTGTGCGATGATCGAAAAGTTTCGGATATGCTGCTGGTCCATAGTTCCCAAAAAGCCACCTGCCCCGACACGGAGCAGGTGGCTTGGTCAAAGTGCGATTATAACCCAATCCGGGAGCGATGATCTTCAGTCAGCGTCCTCCCCGGCGGGCGTGTAAGCGATGAAACGGGTATTTCCGTCCCGCCAGATTCGCAGTGCAACGGCTTTGCCCTGCTCGACGTCCTCGAGGGCGGTTTCAAAATCACGCATGTTGCCGATTGCCATGTTATTGACTTTCAGGATCAGGTCTCCCGGGCGCACGCCCGCCCGCCACGCCGAATCGCTCTCGACATTGGTAATGATCACACCGCCATCCGGCGCATCCAGGTCTCGTCGGCGTTCTGCAGACAGGCTCTCAACGCCCAGTCCAAGCAGGTTGGCGCTGCTCTGCCCTCCCTCGTTGCTGTCTGCGGCTAACTCTTCTCCGTTCGGCAGCGCGTCCAGCACAACGTCGAAGGCCCTGATTTCACCGTCACGACTGACTTCAACCTGCGCCCGGGAACCGGGTGGGTTGGCGCCAACAAGTGGCGGCAATTCGTTCCAGATTTCCAGCTCGACACCGTTGAAGCTCAGGATCACGTCTCCCGGCAGAATGCCAGCACGCTCCGCTGCGCTGTCCGGGCTCACGTCATTGACCAGGGCACCCACAGGACGCTCAAGGCCAAGGGCTTCGGCCAACTCGCGAGTCACGGCACCGACAACCACGCCCAGCAAACCTCTCTGGACGGTGCCCGTCTCGCGCAGCTGGGCGATCGCGCTACGTGCCACTTCAACCGGAATGGAAAATGACAGTCCAATGTACCCGCCGCTGGAAGACAGGATCCAGGAATTGATACCCACAACCTCGCCGTCCATGTTCAACAGTGGTCCGCCGGAGTTACCCTGGTTGATGGCGACATCTGTCTGGATGAAGGGCACATACTGTTGCGCGTTGTTACTTCTGCCCTTGGCGCTGACGATGCCGGAAGTGATGCTTTGCTCGAAATTGAAGGGTGAACCGATGGCAGCCACCCACTCGCCAGGCTTGAGAGATTCCGATTCACCCAGGCTCAGCACGGGGAGACTGTCCTCATCAATTTTCAACAGGGCCACATCGCTGAGTTCATCCGATCCAATCAATTCTGCTTCATACTCGCGGCGATCAGCGAGGCGAACAATAATCTGGTCCGCACCATCGATGACGTGGTGATTCGTGACGATGTAGCCATCCGATTCAATGATGAAACCAGAGCCTGCGCCGTACCGGTCAGGCCGCCCGAAGCGCGGGTCGTTCGGGTTGTCAAAGAAGCGACGAAAAAATTCCGGCATTTCCTCGCCTTCAAACTGCTCCTGGCCTCGTTGCCGGCCCCCTCGAGCCCGCTCCCCGAACTGGGCGACGCGAATATTGACGACCGCTGGCCCGGCAGAATCCATTAACTCCGTGAAATCCGGCAGTTGGCTCACACGGGCCTGTGCCGTGATACCGAAGGCCATCAGGCCCACCATTACAATGAGTGCATTAAAGACTTTTTTCACCTTGTGTCCTCGTCTTTTCAATTCATAAGCGTTGGTCGCCGCGATGAGCGGTCGACGAAGCACCACACTGACCGTTTTGAACCGGCCCAAGAAACCGCACGGCGTCAGTCACCGATAATGACCAGGCGCTCCGCGTCCATTGCACAATGGCCGCTGCACCCATCACCAGCCCGAAAAGCGCCGCCAGGTCTGCCTTGGCCATGGATGCGTCCACAGATATCGAAATCTGGTGACCTAGCCAGGCCGCTGCAAGACCCCCGAGCAGGGGCCACAGGTAAAGCCGACAAACAAGGCGCAGATAAACGGCCTCATCAATCGCGACACTCACCGCCTGACCGGCCGACAATCCACCCGCATGCTCGAATTCCAGTTCGATGGGACGGCGCTTGAGCAGGCGCCCGAACAATCCTGCACCGCAACCCTCGCCGGCATCACAGGCCTGACAACCGGAGCCGGGCCCGAGACGGACGCGAACCTGTCCCTCATCCACACTGCTCACCTGGCCCTGTTGTTCAATCATAAGGGAAGCTGGGTTGAACTGACCGAAAAGGAGAAGCAGCCGGGCCTCAGCGGCGCATTTGCGGGACGCGAAACGCGTCGCCGATGGCCCGCACAGTCGCCGGAGGAACTTCACCAATCACGATGACCTGCCGTTCCCCCAAGTCACGCTTGAAGGCATGGGCAGTTCCAATTCGGCTGAGTCCGGGATTAACCTCCGGAGCCTCCTGTTTGCTCTCGATGTACACCGACACGGAGGCCAGACCATCACTGTAGACCAGGTGCTCAAAGGTACCATTACCACCTGACTGATGCCGATGCGTGGTCAACCGATAACCGGGGGGAAGATAATCGGGCTGCCACTCGGGCTCCGAATTGCTGAGCATCTGGCGCTTGGCCATGGGTGTTTCCATCTCGACAAACGCCTCCGGCGGCGTCGTGGAGATGAGCTCGTCGGGATCGACTTCGTCGCCAAGACGCAATTCGGTAAAGACCAGCTTGGCCAGTTCTTGTTGCTCTGAATTGAACAGAACCCACTTCAGCAGCAAACCGGTTTGCGCTTCAAGCCACAAATCATACCCGTATCGAAATTCGTCTTTGGGGACCACCGTAACCCGCCGCCCCTGGTGTCCCGCGATCCGGGCTTTACCGCCCGTCTCGAACCGATATTCGGATGCGCCCTCAGGCTCCCCAATAGGGAATTCTGGGAATATCGCACCACTGACCACGGCTTCCTCAATAATGGAACCACCATCGGCCAGAACGGTGCGCACGGTATCGGTGTCCCGGATGATTTCGCGATGCGGACCGGTCACCGAGTAGAGACGCTCATGGACGCCATCATCTTTCACGACGTGCGTGATGCGCAGCGTCTCCATTTGCTCGCCACGCATGTAGACAAACGTCCCTTGGTAGTCCATGTGCATGATGGCGGCCGCCATCCGCTCAATCCAGGCACGGGCATTCGGGGCCTCAGTGGCTGCCAGGGGCGCGGCAAGCAGAGCCGCGAGCATGCCCAGCATGAGCCTGCACGTCGGAGAGATCATGGCTGTTCGGTACGCTCCGGAGCCGGCTCGGCGTCGAGTGCAGGTTTTCCTTCAGACCCATCGGTTTCGGTTGCCTGATTCGAGATGAGAGGCACAAACGACACAAAACCCTGCATTCCGGCAGACCCTGCCAGCTGGTTGTGCCGAACAAGATAGGAGTTCAAACGGGAATCCGCTGCCGCCGGGCTGTAGCTTACCGGCCGGGACCGGGGCACCGCCGGCAACACGTTAGGTGCGCTGAACGCCTCTGGCTGATCCTCGGTGGGCCTTTGCGGGTTGCCGACCACGCCGATCGCCAGCAGCGCAACGGAGGCGGCAATGGCCATACCAGCCGCAGGCCTGAACCACGCGGCTTTTCGCCCCGTCGGTTGCTGTTCTGGTTCATTGTCCAGCGCCACGCGAACCCGTGCACTGATATCGACAAAAGACGCCTGGGTGCCTGAGCGGCGCAGACAGTCCCGGATGAGATGATAACGACCCCAGGCCTGACCCAGGTCATCGTCAGAACTCAGCCTGCGCGCCATGAACAAACCGGTTTCCCGGGACATTTCCCCATCCATCAGGCTGGAAAGGTGTTCAAGTGATTCCTTAGTCATTCATCTAACCTGTGCCAAATTCCGGGCATGAGCTCATACCCTGATCTATTGACCCCCGATAAGGGGTTTTAGTTTCTCGTCAATTGCTTCTCGAGCCCGAAAAATCCTGGACCTCACAGTGCCGATAGGGCACTCCATGGTCGTGGCGATTTCCTCGTAGCTCATGCCCTCGATTTCACGCAGCATGATGGCTGTTCTGAGGTCCTCCGGCAGCTGCGCAATGGTTTCAAACACGGTGTTTTCAATCTCCTCCCGAAGGAGCTCGTTTTCAGGCGTGCTGTGTTCTTTGAGTGGGCTGTCGATGTCGAACTGAACGGCGTCTATCGCATCGATATCACTCGCGGGTGGGCGTCGGCTCCGCGCCACCAGCCAGTTCTTCGCGGTGTTGATCGCGATGCGGTACAGCCAGGTATAGAACGCGCTGTCACCCCGGAAACGCCCGATCGCCCGATAAGCTTTGATAAAGGCTTCCTGGGCCACATCGAGTGCTTCAGTCGGGTCCGAAACATATCGCGACACCAGTGCCACAATGCGGTGCTGATATTTGTTGATCAGCAGGTCAAATGCCCTTTTGTCACCCTGTTGCACGCGCTCGACCAGCATCTGGTCCACCTGGGCTTCCCCCAGGTTCCCGTCGCTGCCGCCGTTCGCCCTGTTGTTCTCTGCTGGGTTAGTGTCTGCCATTCCCTGAATCTCGGTCCGAAGCGGGCGTATTGCGAGTGCTCTGCTCACAACCTTGTCCTTTTCGCTTCCGAGAATACCACGACCATTCACCCTCCCATACATTCAAAAAGTAAAAAAGTGCTCCGTGCCGTAAGACCGAGTCTGCGTGCAGGAGTTCCAAACACACCGATTTTTTTAATCCTGTTGTTTTCCCACGCAGGGTGGATGCGCTGTCGGCCCTGCGATGCGATAATGCCCGTTTGCTGAATCAATGCCCCGGAGCACGAAACAATCCCATGGAAATCCTCGCAGAACTTGGACTCGAACAAAACAACCCCGGCGCTTATTTCGGAGACGGAATTTGGTCTTCCACGGAGGATGCGGGGCAAATACATGCCGTGAATCCGGCCACGGGAAGCACCATCGCCAACGTGTATTCCGCATCGGAGGCGGATTACGAACGCGTGATGAGCACCGCACAGGCGGTATTCCGCGATTGGCAACGCGTGCCTGCCCCGGTCCGGGGAGAAGCTGTCAGGCTGTGCACCGAGGCGCTACGACAGCATAAGGATGCCCTGGGCAGCCTGGTCAGCCTGGAAATGGGCAAGATCAAGGCAGAGGGCGACGGTGAAGTACAGGAAATGATCGATATCGGTGACTTCGCCCTGGGACAATCGCGCATGCTTTACGGCAACACGATGCACTCGGAGCGCCCCTCACACCGGATGTATGAGCAATGGCACCCCCTCGGCGTAGTGGGCGTCATCTCTGCCTTTAACTTCCCCGTGGCGGTCTGGTCATGGAACGCGTTCCTGTCTGCCATCTGCGGAAACGTGACGATCTGGAAACCCTCCCCGAAAGGGGCCCTGAGCGCCCTGGCCACGCAAAAAATATGTAACGCGGCGCTGATGGAAGGCGGCTTCCCGCCGATTTTTCTCAGCTTCATGCAGCACGGACATGAATTGGCGGAACGATTCGTCGCCGATAAACGGGTCGACCTGATGTCTTTCACTGGATCGAGCGAAATCGGCAGGGATGTCGGCACCCGGGTTGCAGCGCGAATGGGCCGCAGCCTCCTTGAACTGGGCGGCAACAACGCGATCATTCTCGACGCCAGTGCTGACCTGAAGCTGGCTGTACCGGGGATCGTATTCGGTGCGGTGGGCACCGCCGGACAACGGTGCACAACCACCCGCCGCCTGTTCGTACACGAATCCATCATGGATGAGGTCACTCACACCCTCGTCAATGCCTACCAGCAGGTTCGTATCGGAGACCCGCTGGATCCAGAGACATTGATGGGACCGCTAACCGACGAGGCGGCAGTGGCCAAATTTGAAGGCGCGGTTGCGGCCGCGGTGGAGGCGGGCGGAAAGATCCTGACCGGCGGCAAGCGCATCGATCGCCCCGGGTGCTTCGTGGAGCCGACGATCATCTGCGCCGAGAATGAATGGGACATTGTTCAGTCCGAAACCTTTGCGCCAATTCTTTACCTGATGCCTTTTGCGGATCTCAATGAGGCTATCGATATGCAAAATGATGTGAGGCAGGGCCTCAGTTCCGCGATTTTCACCAATGACATGCGCAGCGCGGAGCAGTTCCTTTCCGCCACCGGTTCCGACTGCGGAATCGCCAACGTCAATATTGGCACCTCAGGTGCGGAAATCGGCGGCGCATTCGGCGGTGAGAAGGAAACCGGCGGCGGCCGCGAATCCGGATCGGACGCCTGGAAAGCCTATATGCGCAGACAGACGAACACGATCAACTGGGGCAGTGACTTGCCGCTGGCCCAGGGCATCAGCTTCGATCTCTGACAGCGACCGGGGCGGCCACTCAGTGTACGGATTACTTCGCGCGGCGCTGTTCACCACAGCGCCTGAGGCCGCGCACGAGTTGGCGCTTGAGAGCCTGCGCCTTGCGCACTCGGTGGGCGCTACCGAGCTGACCTGCAAGCCGGTACACGATCCGGCCGAGGTGATGGGTCTGAGCTTCACCAATCGCGTGGGCCTGGCGGCGGGCATGGACAAGAATGGGGATTACATCGACGCCCTGGGCGCATTGGGATTCGGATTTATCGAGATCGGCACCGTGACGCCCCGCCCTCAACCCGGCAACCCGAAACCCCGCGTGTTTCGGCTGCCACGCGCCGAGGCCATGATCAATCGACTGGGCTTCAATAACAAGGGAGTCGACCATCTGGTGAAACGCGCCGCCGCGCGCCGCTACAAGGGCATCCTCGGCATCAACATCGGCAAGAACTTCGACACACCTAATGACCAGGCGGTGGGCGATTATCTGAAATGTTTCGATAAAGTACACGACCACGCCGATTACATCACCGTCAACATCTCATCACCGAACACCGTAGGGCTCCGGGAGCTCCAGGCCGAGGATGCTTTGGAGAAGTTGCTGGGGGCTCTTGCCGAGCGACGGGAACAACGCTCCGGAGGAAGTACGAAAGCGGTCCCCATGGCCGTCAAGGTTGCGCCCGACCTCGACGCCGAAGGAATTGCCGCCCTCGCCGGCGTGGTCTCCCGCGTCGGGATGAATGCCGTGATTGCGACCAACACCACCATTGAGCGGCCGGGCCTTGAAGGCCAGGCGCATGCTGAGGAGGCCGGTGGATTGTCTGGCGCCCCGCTGCGCGCAATGGCCGACGATGTGCTCGGACAACTCCGCAGCGCCCTGCCCGATCAGGTGGCACTGCTCGGAGTTGGCGGCATCATGAGTGGCGCGGATGCACAACGCAAGATCGAACTTGGCGCTGACCTCGTGCAGTTCTACACTGGATTCGTGTACCACGGACCACAATTGATCAACGACTGCGCGCGGTCCATCGCCACCGTACGGCAGGCAAAATGAATGCGCCGACCGGCTTTTCCCTGGCGCCCTACAACACGTTCGGCGTCGATGCATTCTCACAACGCCTTGTCAGCCTGACGGATCCGGCCGAATTAGCCCGGCTCGAGTTCCAATCCGGTGTTGACCTGGTGCTTGGTGGAGGCAGTAACGTCCTGTTGGTGGACGATATCCCGGGAACCGTTTTACTCAACCGAATCAAGGGAATCGAAATTCTCGAGCAGGACCATGCTTCTGCACTGGTGATGGCGGGTGGCGGGGAATCCTGGCATGCGCTGGTGCGGTGGACCCTCGAACGCGGCCTTTACGGGCTCGAAAACCTCTCATTGATACCCGGCTTGTGTGGTGCTGCTCCCATGCAAAACATTGGCGCCTATGGCGTCGAACTCTCCGACGTGCTGCACAGCGTGCGCGCCTGGGACTGGCACGACGCGCGCTTTGTCGATCTCGAGCGCGAAGATTGTCAGTTCTCATACAGGGACAGCCGCTTCAAGTCGTCGGAGCCGGGACGATATCTCATCACCGCGTTGCGGCTTCGCCTCGAACTCGAGTTCAGCCCAAAGACCGGGTACGGGAGCGTGCAACAACAACTGCTTGAATGGGGGCTCTCCAAACCCAGCGCCATCGAGGTCAGTGAAGCGGTGATGCATCTTCGCCGTGCACGTCTCCCGGATCCGTACGTGCTCGGCAATGCCGGAAGCTTCTTCAAGAACCCGCAGGTCGAGGGGCTTGTTGCACAGCAACTCCGCAGCAACTTTGCCGGTCTGCCGGTAAGCAGGGTGAGTGAGCGTCGATTCAAACTCAGCGCGGCCTGGATGATCCAGCACTGCGGATGGAAAGGGCGGCGCCTGGGTGATGCGGGTGTCTCGGATCAACATGCACTGGTCCTGGTCAATTACGGTCAGGCCAGCGGCTGCGAGATCCTCGAACTCGCCCGGGAGATCCGCGGCTCCGTGAGGGACACCTTCGGCATCGAACTGGAAGCTGAGCCCGTAATCATTGGAGGGGAGCGCTTGTGACCCGCGCCTGTTTTCCCCGCATTTTAACGGCATTGGGCGGGCCGTAGGTTCAGGGCCCGCCAGGGTGACATGACGACATTGACAATGGAGACGCACGTGAACACAAAGCGATTGATACTGATACCAATTCTGATTGCCCTGCTCACCGCCTGTCAGACCGAAGTCTCCGATCCGTCGGGAACGCAACCCGTCCCCGTTGCGTCGGCTTCTGAAGACCCGAGGGAAGCCATTGATGCTGTCGGCCTGATGGAAAAAATCACGGTGCTCTCAGCGGATGAATTTGGTGGCCGCGCGCCCATGTCGGAAGGCGAGCGCCTGACGCTGGACTTCCTTGAAAAAGAATTCAGATCCATGGGACTGGACCCCCTGTTTGGCGACCAGTATCGCCAGGCCGTTCCCCTCGTTGCGATCGAGGCACAGGGTAAGCTTGATCTTGCCATCAGCAACAGCGCCGGAGACCCGGTTATGAGTTTCCATAATGGCCCAGAATCTGCCGTGTGGACCAAGCACATGGTGGACGAAGTCACCCTGGATGGCAGCGAACTGGTCTGGGCCGGGTTTGGAATCGTTGCGCCCGAATTTGGCTGGGATGACTACGCCGGCATTGACGTGTCGGGTAAAACGGTCATCGTCCTGGTCAACGACCCCGGTTTTGCCACCCAGGACCAGGAACTCTTCAATGGCAATGCGATGACCTACTACGGGCGCTGGACCTACAAATACGAGGAAGCCGCACGCCAGGGCGCCGCCGGGCTCCTGATCGTTCACCAGACCGACGCTGCGGGCTACGGCTGGAACGTGATCGAAGACGGTCGCCGAGGGCCCCAATTCGACCTGGCCAAAGCCAACCGGAACCTGGACCGCGTACGTGTCGAGGGCTGGCTGCAGTATGAAGCTGCCGAGCGGCTTCTGGGTGCCGCCGGCCTTGATCTCGATTCGCTGGCATCCACAGCGGCACAGGGATCCGAGGGCTCAGTGGCCCTTGGGCTCAACGTGAGTGTGCGCATCGCCAATCGACTGGAGTACGCAGAATCCTACAACATTGGTGCGATTCGCAGGGGATCACAGCGCCCGGAGGAACTGTTTCTCTACACGGCGCACTGGGATCACATGGGCACCACCGCCCACGAACCGGGCGCGGAGGGAGATTTCATTTACAACGGCGCCCAGGATAATGCCAGCGGCACCAGCGGCATGCTGGAAATCGCCGAGGCATGGGCCCGCGCGCCTGCACCGCAGCGCAGCGTCGGCTTTCTGGCCGTCACCGCGGAGGAATCCGGCCTGCTGGGATCGAAAGCCTACGCAGATGCGCCCGCCGTTCCCATGACCCACACGGTTGCCGGACTCAACATGGACGGACTCAATTTCATCGGCCCGATGAACGACGTGGTGGTCGTGGGCTTTGGCAGCTCAGAAATGGAGGATGTGCTCTCGGAAGTGGCACAGCGCACCGGGCGCAGCCTGACTCCCGAGGACACTCCCGAGAAAGGCTATTACTATCGTTCGGATCACTTTAATTTTGCGAAAAAAGGCGTACCGTTTCTGTACGCTTCCGGAGGCACCACCCATCGTACATTGGGTGCCGAGTATGTTCGAGAAAAACGAGCGGACTACGTGAGCCATCGCTATCACTCTCCTGCTGACGAAATCCAGGATGACTGGGATCTCGATGCCGCCATGGAAGACCTGATCCTGTTTTACGACATCGGCGA
>CAXQNK010000048.1:0-37990 GCA_964225175.1 Candidatus Nitrosopumilus sp.
CCTGGACAGGCTGGATCAGGTCGTTACTGAACTGGGGTTTGCAGAATTCACCGCCCAGAAAGGCTCCACCCTTAATATTTTTCTGCTGACCGGATCCCTGATGCTCGGTACTGCGGGGCTGCCGCACGTGATCATGCGATTTTTTACAGTCCCCAGGGTTGCTGATGCTCGAGCGTCTGCAGGCTGGGCACTGGTCTTCATTGCGCTGCTCTACACGACCGCGCCGGCCGTGGGTGCCATGGCCCGTTTGAACCTGATGGAGACTATCCAGGTCGGTGAAGTCGGCAGCCCTGAGGGCAATTTGAGCTATGCAGAGCGACCAACGTGGTTCCGAACCTGGGAGTCGACCGGCCTGCTCGAGTTCGAGGACAAGAATGGCGATGGCCGCATTCAGTACTACGACGACACCAACACTGAATTCGCTGCCCGTGCAGAATCGTTCGGCTGGAAAGGGAACGAAATGATCAAGGTCGATCGTGACATTATGGTCTTGGCCAACCCGGAAATCGCGCAACTGCCCAATTGGGTCATCGCCCTGGTCGCCGCAGGTGGCCTCGCCGCCGCCCTGTCAACTGCCGCGGGATTGCTGTTGGCCATTTCATCTTCGATCTCGCATGACGTGCTCAAGGGAATGATCGCCCCGAGGATTTCCGAGAAGCAAGAGCTGTTGGCCGGGCGCATCGCCATGGCGGGCTCGATTCTGGTGGCCGGTTACCTGGGCATGAACCCACCCGGATTTGCCGCACAGGTTGTGGCCCTGGCATTCGGACTCGCTGCCTCCTCGTTGTTCCCCGCGCTGCTGCTGGGCATTTTTGACAAGCGAATGAACCGCGCGGGCGCAATTGCCGGAATGGTCACAGGCGTCACGTCCACCGTCATGTATATCGTCTGGTTCAAAGGCTGGTTTTTCATCAAGGGGACCGAATTTGCAGCCAACACGCCGGACAACTGGTTCCTCGGCATCTCCACGGAGGCCTTCGGCGCGGTTGGCGCACTGCTGAATTTCCTGGTGGCCTTTATCGTCTCGCGGGCCACCTCATCCCCACCAGAGAAGATCATGCACCTGGTCGAAGATATTCGTGTTCCACAGGCAGGGGTTTTGCGACAAGGCGCCTGAACAACTCATGCGGCTTCGACTTTTCAATGATTTCAGCGGCTTAGGGGCACGGTGTGCAATCCGCACCAGGGTCATTAAGCTGGGCCTCAGCTTTTGCCTGGCCCTCGCCTGCGCCTCCCCCGTGTACGCCAAGCAAGATGATCCCGACGGACATGCTGAGTTGGTCCATTTGTTCAATGCGCTTGAGGAATGGCGCGAGCCCTTCTCGGCGCCGCTGGGGCAATTCGACACACAGACCATGGCAGAACGCGGAGAAGCCCTGGCCCTGCTCCGGGAGCGCCTTGACGCCCTGGATGTTTCAGGCTGGGCGGTGCCCCACAAGGTCGACTATCTTGCCGTGCGCTCGAGATTCGATCAGCAACGATTTCGCCTCGAGGTTTCCCGGCCCTGGGCACGGGACCCTGGCTTTTATGTTGACCAACTCCTGCGGCTGGCATTCGTTGAGCTGCCCATGTCTGAAGAGGACGGGGAGCACAACCTGGCTCGCCTGGAAGCACTGCCCGGTTGGATCGAGCATGCAATCATCAACCTCGTAGACGTAGCGGCAGATTATGCCGATCTCGCGCTTCACAATCTGAGCCAGGCCGATGGCGTTGGCCATGGTCACCCTTATCGAGCGAAGCCACCGGCGGGCGTTCTGGGTTGGTACGAGGATTTGCGCTCGCGTGCGCAGGACCAAGCCGACCTGCTCCCCGCCATTGACGGGGCACATCAGGCAGTCCAGCGGTTTTACCAATGGCTGAACTCGGAGCGGCCCGGAATGAAGGCCGCGGCAGGTGTGGGACGACAACGTTTCGACTGGTATCTCCGCCACGTCAAATTGATGCCCTATGATATCGATGGCGTCAGGGAACTTGGCAAGCGGGAATTCGATCGTCTGTGGGCCGCCTATGCGCTGGAGCGACATCGAAACCGGGCGGAGCCGCCGCTCGCCATGGCCGAATCCGAAATTGAATACGGCGAGCGCATTGCGCGGACCGATCAGCATGTACGGGCTTTCCTTGAGCAACAGGACATTCTCAGCATCCCTGACTGGGTGGGCACTCTGGACACCAACGCACCATGGATTGTGAGGCCCGGTGGACCCAATTTCTGGGAGCAGGTCCAATACCGTGATCCGCACCCGGATCACCTGCATGCCGTGATACCCGGACACCGGTTCGATCGCCTTGTGGCCAGTCGACTTGAGCACCCCATTCGCCAAAAACTGTTTAGCGGCGCGCGCGCGGAAGGTTGGGGCGTGTATCTTGAGGAGGCCATGCTGCAAGCGGGCCTGTTCGAAGACCTGCCTCGCGTCCGTGAACTGATCTATGTCTTCGGCATATTCAGGGCCGCTCGCGTGGCCGCTGACGTGGGACTGCAGACCAACCAGCTCTCAGTCAACGACACTGTGGATTACTGGATGCAAACGGTCCCCCTGATGGACCGGGATGTCGCGCGCGTCGATGCCGAGATATACCTCAGGCGGCCGCCCGGTTACGGCCTGGGATACACGATTGGCATGTTACAGATGCAACAACTGCTGGCAGACAGAAAACAACAATTGGGTGATGCCTTCGAATTGCGCGGCTTTCACGATGAATTCCTTTCCAAGGGCTGGCTGCCTATCTCCCTGATACGCTGGGAGATGACCGGACTGGACGATGAAGTTGCAGATTTCTGGAACACCGACCCCCTTCCCTAGCGGCCTCCGCCCTGCCACTACATTGCTGTAAAATACTTCGTTCAATACGTTTTCCGAGGTGGTTTCTTGAAAGACATCGTGATCGTCGGCGGCGGAACAGCGGGCTGGATGGCGGCCTGCCTGATGGCCGAAAAATGGTACCCCGACAAGGCCCGTATTCGACTGATCGAGTCACAATCGATCGGCATCATCGGCGTTGGCGAAGGGTCGACCCCGTACCTGCGTACTTTTTTCGATCACCTTGGAATCGAGGAAAACGAATGGATGCCGGCCTGCAATGCGACTTTCAAAGCCGGTATCACCTTCGATGGCTGGTCGACCCGGCCGGGACACGAAAAGTACTTCCATCCCTTCCAGACGGACCTGGACAATCGCTCGATGCCCATGTTCGAGTCCAATGCTCTGCTGCGGCGCCAGGGCGTTCCGGTGGAGACACGACCGGATAAGTTATTTCTCAACGCGGTGATCGCCCAAAAGCATCTGGCGCCCAAGCCCGCCGAGAACTTTCCGTTCTCCATCACCTACGGTTACCATTTCGAATCGGCCAAGCTGGGAGAGTTTCTTCGCGATCACGCCATCGGGATGGGCGTAGAGCACACCGTGGCCGACGTGGTCGATATCAAGCAGCATGAAAATGGAGACATTGCCGCGGTCGAAACGGCCTGCCAGCAGCACATTACCGGGGATGTATTCGTGGACTGCTCCGGGTTCCGCGGACTCCTGATTCAGAAAACCCTGGATTCTTCCTTCATCAGTTTTTCCGAAAACCTGTTCAATGACCGCGCCATAGCGATGCCCACGCCGATCGGAGAGGAGATTCCCTCGCAAACCTATTCCACCGCCCTCAAGTACGGCTGGGCCTGGAAGATCCCGCTGCGCAACCGTTATGGAAACGGCTACGTCTACAGCAGCGCTTACTGCACTGACGATGACGCCGAGACTGAAATCAGAACCCATCTTGGCCTTCTGGATGCTGATGTCGAAGCAAGGCGCGTCCCGATGAAAGTCGGAAGAATTGCCCAGAACTGGAAGAACAACTGTGTTGCCGTGGGCTTGAGCCAGGGTTTCATCGAACCCCTGGAAGCGACCGGGCTGCAATTCATCCAGAGCACCATCGTCGAATTCATAACCGCTTTTGAGACGGGGCAGTTCACGGATGTCAATCGGGGGCGCTTCAACGAGCGCATTGCCACGAATTTTGAAAGAGTTCGCGACTATATCGTGCTCCATTACAACACCAATTCCCGTAACGATACCGATTACTGGAAGGACAATCAGCGCAATCCAAGGATCTCGGATGTCCTGCAAAAAATGATTGACTGCTGGACCTCGCTGGGCAACCTCTCAGAGGAAATCAACACGCTGGGGATACAGCAATACTACCAGTCGATTTCCTGGCACAGCCTGTTTGCCGGCATGGGCATCTTTCCGCCCGCCAAGGTGACCAACGATGAAATCACTGGTGAGCAGGCCGCTGCCCTGCAGCGCCTGGATCATTTTCTTGACAAGTGCGCCATGAATTTCATGCCGCACCGGGCGTATTTGGAGCAGGCAGCCGCCGCTCCAGAGCAAGGTGCAGACTAGGCAGCTGCGAACCGGCATGCGCATTGAGAGCCTTGGTCTTTACGGGCCCGAACCAACCCCTGTTACGACCGGTTCGTGGGCGAAGGGGCCCAAACCCGAAATCGCATGTTGATTTATCGCGCGCTGGGATTCACTTTTTTGGGCCTGGCCATGCTGGGTGTTTTCCTGCCCTTGCTGCCCACCACGCCATTCGTACTCGTGGCCGCGGCCTGTTTTGCGCGCTCAAGCGAGCGATGGCACCAGTGGCTGCTGTCGAGCGAAACCTTTGGCCCGATGCTCAGGCATTGGGAAGACGACCGCTGCGTGAGCCTCAGGGTCAAAACCATCGCCATCTCGTCCATGATGCTGGTGGGCGGCAGCTCGGTTTTCCTGGCCATTGAAAGCCGGAATTTGCGCGCATTAGGTTGCATACTGATTCTCCTCGGCGTACTGGCCGTGCTCAGATTGCGCACCTGCAAATAAGCAGCCGTAGCTGCAAAAGCCAATCTACTAAAACCCGCTATACTTCCTCGTGGTGTGGACAACCGGCTGCCGCGCAGCAGCCGGCTGAGCACCCGGAGGTGGTTTCAGCATGCATTGGACAGAGATTCTGGGTTACGCGGCATCGGTTTTTGTCGCCGTGTCGTTGATGATGAGTTCACTGGTTCGCTTGCGCTGGTTGAACCTCGCCGGAGCGATCTTGTTCTCTACCTATGGATTCATTATTGGGGCACTGCCTGTCGCTTTCCTGAATGGCTTCATTGCCCTGACAAACGTTTACTTCCTTTACGGTATTTATCGCAAACCACAGCAGTTTCACCTCCTGAATGCGCGTCTCGATGATCCGCTCATCCGGCATTGGTTGATCTATTACCGGGAAGCTATCGAAGAGCATTTCATGCATTCGGATCCGGATGAACTGGACGATCCCCGGTGTTTTCTGTTGATTCGAGACAGCGAGACTGTTGGCTTCATCATTGGCGCAGTCGTTGATGACTGCTTCGAACTGGCGATTGACTACGTGTTTCCCGCGTTTCAGGATTTCAAGACAGGGCACTTTCTCTACCATCGATCCCGCTTGTTTGAGGCACTGGGTGTGCGACGAATACTGGTGCATTCCCAATCGCCCCGCTACCAGGCCTATCTGCGACGCATGGGTTTCACTGCCTGCACATCATCAGGCGAGGCTTTCGAGTTTTTTCCTCTCCACCTAAAAAACAACCCGACACCGTGACCCGCGTCGATTTGCACTGCCATAGCAACTGTTCGGATGGCACGCTGAGCCCCCTTGAACTGCTGTGCCGGGCTGAGGAGATGGGCATAGGGTGTCTGTCCATCACCGACCATGACACGGTGGCTGCCTATCCGCAGATTGATGACGCGAATTTATCCCTCGGCCTCGTCCCGGGCATCGAGTTCTCGACCCGCTGGCGACACATCGGAATACATGTGCTCGGCCTGAATATCGACCCGCATTGCGAAACGATGGCGCATGCGGTCAATGCCCAGTCGGAGGCCAGGAACAGACGCGCTCGTCACATTTCCCGCCGCCTGGCAAAAGCAGGTATAGACGGTGCGCTTGAGGGCGCACGCTCCGGCCTTGATGGGCGCCCGGTGGGGCGCCCGGATTTTGCCCGTTTCCTGGTGCGTGCCGGCGTGGTCAGGGATTTCAATGCAGCGTTCAAACGTTATCTTGGAGACCACCGCATCGGTAACGTCAGGAGACAATGGGCTGACCTGCCGCAGGTCATCGAATGGATTCACCGCGCAGGCGGAATGGCGATCCTCGCACACCCGCTCAACTATCGACTCACGCATACCAGGCTGCGTCAACTCGTGGCCGAGTTCGCGGCAGAGGGCGGGCAGGGGCTGGAGGTCATCACGGGCCGCTCAAGCCCGGAACGCATCGCTACGATGGCCGGGCTGTGCCGGACCAATAAGCTTCTCGCAAGCTGCGGCTCAGATTTCCATGCACCGGGTGCCGCCTGGCGCGAATTGGGGAGTCAGGGGCCGTTGCCGGCGGACCTCATCCCCGTGTGGACGCAATTCCAGAACCCATGACGCCTTGACCGGCCTTGGCTTTTGGCTCCGTGGGCACCCAGGACGCAGGATAGCGGCCCCGCAGGGCATTGAAGAGGTGAATCTCGTCCGCCTTGCAGGCTTCCATCACGGTCACGATCCGCTCCGTTAGCTCGCCCCGCCTGATGGCCACGGCACGCGCTGTGCCTGGCAGTAACCCGCAATGAACGGGCGGAGTAAACCAGTGCTGGCCAAAACGAAAGGCTATGTTGGCCACGGTAGTCTCGGTCACCTCCCCGCGCTGGTTGTACAACACCGCATCATCTGCAGGTCCCAGCCGGTCGCGCTCCCGGTCATAGACGCCACGCCAGGTGGTTTTGTGGCGCAGAAATATATCATCTTTATCAACGGGCTCGTCAGCCATTTTCAGGCTTACACTGGCGCCGGATCGCTGGTAGCGGGCAGCATCGACTCGCAGGTTGCCATCGGCATGCAGATTCAGCCGCACCCGCATGTCACTTCCCCAGTTCCCGGATTCCCGCTGTAGCAGTGATTCAGCCGCGACACGGTCAAAAGGTATACAAAAATATCGGCTGGAGGCCTCCAGCCTTTGCCAGTGCTCGCGGAGATCGTCAAAACCAGTCTTTGATGACCACAACAGCGTCTCAAACAGGCCGAAGTCCGGCGGCGTATTTTCGATCACACGGGCCTTCAGGAGGCATTCGAGGTACTCGGAGATCCCCTCTGAATCTGCCACCACACCGCTGCCCACCGAGTAACTCGCCCGGCCGCGGGCGTGCTCGAGAAGCAGTGTTCGGATCGGGACATTGAAAATACAGTTGCCCCCTGGCATCACGACGCCAAACGCACCGCAGTATACGCCTCTCGGCCTTGTCTCCAGGCTTTGAATGATGTCCATGGTTTTTACCTTGGGCGCACCGGTCACCGAGCCACAGGGAAACAACGCCTTAAAGATGCGCGACAGGCTCAACGAGGAATCGATCTCCGCTTCGATCTCGGAGGTCATCTGCCACACGGTTGGAAAGCGCTCGACACTGAAGAGCCGGTTGACGCGGACGGTGCCGGTACGGGCAATCCGGCCGAGGTCATTGCGCAACAAGTCAACGATCATTACGTTTTCAGCCCGGTCTTTTCCGTTGGCCTGGAGTTCAAGCGCCAACTTCTGATCTTCCTGCGGATCCATACCGCGCCGCCGGGTGCCCTTCATGGGGCGCGTCAGCAGATAAGCGCCTGACCGCTGAAAAAACAATTCTGGCGAAACAGAAATGACGGACTGGTCCGGTCCGCTGATCATTCCCGCGAAATCCGTCATCTGCTGGCGCCGTAAATGCTGGTAGCAGGCCTCAACCGAACCCCGGAATTGCGCGTGCAGCGGAAAGGTCAGGTTGACCTGGTAGGACTCACCCGCTTCAAGGCAGGACAGCGCCTGCCCAAACGCCTGCAGGTACTGCGCCTCACTCCACGCGGGGACCCAGTGACTGAAACTGAAATCCGCAGCGCGCAAACCTGACGGGGAGGGGTTCCTGGACAGGCCAAACAGCAGCAACGGCTGCTCCGATGGCTGGACCTTCAACGCGGGATCGAATGCCGGCGCAGCCTCGTAGCTCACGTAACCCACTGCGTAATATCCCTCGGCCGCTGCTTGCTCGATTTGATCCAGGCACGATATGACGTCCTGCGGCCGCATCGCGTACACCAGCTTCTCAAAAGAGTCGAAGTGCAGTCCTCCAGCGGGTAACAACTCGCTCTTGAAGTCAATCTTTCCGGTGAATTCTTGCGCTTTCATCAGGCGCACATCATCAGGTCCTGAAGGCCCGGGATCAAGCCTTAACTCGCCTGATGGCGTGAGGTTCATTGCCAAGCACCCAGGACTCCACCTCAAAAACATGCTCATCCTCGATACCCATAGCCCTCAGCGCGTGGGCAAGCGCCAGAACATACTCGCGGTTGCTGCCACTCGGCCCGCAGCAGCGGTTGATCTGGAGCGCCATTGAGCGTAATGACGCGGGGCCAAGAAAGGCCGGATTATCCTCGGGCGCCCGATACATCATTCCCGGCAGCACCTCACCCTCCGATTGCCATTCGATTCCCTCGCGCCGATAACCATTTTTTTCCCGTTGATCGAGGTGCTCGAGCACTTCGCTAGAGATCCTGAATGCCCGCCCCTGGCAGTGCTCGCCGGGCGATGAAACCAGGGTCAGGACCCGACCAGGATCATCGGGAACGCCCCGGTGGTCATGGGAACCCTGCCAGAACCGTCGCACCCACCCTTTCAGCGTGGCTGGACGCGTCTCCACGAACGGAAAGTCCGGCCTCCAGATAATCGAACCATATGCAAAAACCCACACCGTCTCAGCCATGGTTTCTCCAGGTCATGCGTGTTGCTCGCAGTAACGCCATTCTGACCTGAAAGGCAGCGCGCTGTCCAAGCCACCGCCGGCCCTGCCGCGGGCCTGTATCCGCAACCAATCAATACACATCAGGCCGAAGCCTTTGCTATTCTCTTTTAACTCACCAGGTAGGAACTTGAGCTATGCGAGGATTCGAATTAAGCCGCTTCATCCGGGTGGCTTGCCTGAGCGGCTTTGTGCTCTGCTCCGCAGTTGATTCCGGCGCCGCCGACACGGCCCGGCCCATTCTCCACGGCCAGCACTGGGTTGCGGTCACCGGCAAACCGCTGGCGGCCAGCGCTGGCGCCATGACCTTCATGCGAGGCGGAAACGCCGTCGACGCCGCTTGCGCCATGCTGGCGGCCACCTCGACCATGTGGGACACGCTGGGATGGGGTGGTGAAACCCAGGCATTGATACATCATGCGAAGACCGGTGAGATCAAGGGGATCAACGCTTTGGGGGTTGCTCCCAGCGGTGCGACTGCGGAATATTTCAAGAGTCGTGACATGGTGTATCCGCCTGAGTATGGACCACTTGCAGCAGTGACACCCGGGACGCCCGGCGGTCTGATGGTCATGCTCGCAGAGTATGGTCGCCTCAGCCTTGCCGAAGTCCTGTCTCCCGCCATGCAACTGGCCGCAGGCTACCCCATCGAGAAAGCGCAGGCGGACAAAATGGAGGAGAAGCGCGAAATCATTGCTGAATGGCCGGATTCCGCTCGCGTTTTTCTGCCTCACCTGGATCCAAATGACCCCGAGGTACGGGCAGCGCCCCGGCCTGGAGAGATCTTCCGACAGCCAGGCCTGCTTCGCTCGCTGGAGCGATTGGTGGAGGCGGAATCAATTGCCCGCGCAGACGGGTTGGGTCGCAAGCAGGCCATATACGCCGCCTATGATCGTTTCTATCGGGGCGACATCGCCAAAGCCATTGTAAAAGCCAATCGTGCAGCGGGTGGACTATTTACCCTGGAGGATCTTGACCGATGGCAGGTCCACATCGAAGAACCGGTGACAACGCGTTACAAGGATATTGACGTTTACAAGCTGACGACCTGGGTACAGGGGCCCGTCATGCTACAGGCGCTCAACATGCTTGAATCACTCGATCTCAAATCCATGGGTTACCAGAGCACCCGGTACATTCACACGCTCTACCAGATCATGAACCATGTTTTCGCGGACCGGGACTTTTACTACGGCGACCCCTATGTGCCTCCCGAAGAGCCCATTGCTGGTCTGCTCTCCAAAAAATATGCACAAAAGCGTTTGCAGGGAGTGAACTGGGAGCGTAATGATCCGGGCGTAAAACCCGGAGACCCCTACCCGTTCCAGGGTGAGATCAACCCCTTTCGTGATCTCCTGGAACAATGGAACCCCATCCCTCCCGCCGCGGAAGCGGAGGGCGAAGCAGGCTTCCAACAGGCTGCAAACTCAAGTTCCCGAACCGACTTTATTGCCGGCACGACCTCGATCCAGGCGGCCGATGCCGAAGGTTGGGTGGTGTCCATCACCCCATCCGGCGGCTGGGTTCCGGCGTTCATAGCGGGTGACACGGGCATCGGGCTGTCCCAGCGTATGCAGAGTTTCGTACTCGACAAGGCGCTGAATCCATTCAACGTCGTCCAGCCAGGCCAGCGGCCCCGAGCCACGTTGACACCCAGCATTGCGATGCGCAATGGCAAGCCATTGCTCGCCTTCTCCGTACAGGGTGGAGACACCCAGGATCAAAACTTACTGCAATTCTTCCTGAACATGGTGGAGTTCGACATGAACGTGCAGCAAGCAGCAGAGGCCCATAACGTCACCAGCTACCAGATGCAGAGCTCTTTTGGTGCCCATCAGTCAGAGCCGGGCCGCATCGCGGTCACGAACAAGGTGCCCGAGTGGGTCCGCTCAAATCTCGAAAATATGGGATACACGGTTGAGGTCGTAGATCGGACCTACAGCCCCATCACGGCCATATGGTTCGACCAGCAGCAGGGTGGCTTCCAGGGCGCGGCCAGCGACTACGGCGACGATTACGGAATCGCCTGGTAGACGGTCTGTATCGGGGGTGTTCACGCCGAGAGCAGAGCCCTCGGAAGGTGAATTCCCAGGGCAATCATCACAGAAAGAATCGGCGCTGGTCTGAGAACAGACCAGCGCCGGAAAAAGGTTCAGAATCGGAAGCGGAAAGTCCCGCCGATCTGCCGGCCTCGTGGTAGCGTGATCGCAAAACCACGGGGTCCGATTGGCCCGCCACCGATATTGCTTGCACCGCGCGCCGCGAATGGTCCGCAATTTGCGTTTGGATCAAACGGGAACCCCTGGAACGGCGGAATGAACCGACATGGGAATTCAGGTGCGTAAGTGTAACCGCGATAGTCGATGTAGCGCAGGATATCCTGGGCGGTATCGTCATCGAACAGGTTTTTGACCCACAGGGTGAAATCCCAACGATCAGTGCGCAACCCTCCTTGCAGCCCGACCCGCGTTGCATCACCGGTCTCGGCCAGGTTATGCACTTGCGCAAACCGGCTGGCCTCGAAGGTCACATCACCGCCGATAAACCACTCGCGACCGTCACGGGCGGGGATGGTATACATGGTACGCACTGACGCCTGGTGTGGCGAGGAGCGCGGCGATTTGTTACCCGCGACGGACCCGAATTCCTGAATGCAGTTGTAGTAATCGGTTGCAGACGCATACGGGGTTGGAATGCAGCCAAAAAACAATGCCTGGTCCGCCGTGATGAACTCCCTGATCTCCGAATCGATCCAGGCGTAATTTGCACTCACCGACCAACGCTCAGTGATCAACCAGTCGAGCTCGGTCTCGAGACCTGTCACTTCGGTTCTGCCGACGTTTACGATGTATGAACCCAAGGTGCCGTCAGGCAGGATCGCATTCTGCGTTAACTGCTGGTCCGTCCAATCTATAAGAAACACCGACGTATTCCAGATGAGTGACCCATCCATCCAGGTGCTCTTGAAGCCCAGTTCATAATTCCAGGCTGTTTCTTCGTCGTAGGTCACTTCAGGCGCATTGAACGCATTGAAACCGCCTGGTTTGTTACCCTTGGCCACGCTGGCAAAAACCGTGAGGTCATCAGAGGTAAGCCAGGTCAGGGTCGCTCGGGGGGTCACGCTGTCAAAGGTGGCCTCAGCCTTGCCGCCGCCGCTGGGCGCGAAGAACGGCGGGGGGAAGTAGGTATATTCCTCACGACTCAGTTTCTCCCGAGCGTAACGGGCCTCGATGGTGCCCGTCAATGAATCGGTGAAATCGAATTCAATCGACCCGAAAATCGCTGTATTCTTGGTGCTCGCAGTGAAAGTTGCAGCGTTGTTTTGTCGCTGCGCGTTGGCCGGATCCCACTGAGAAGGATAAGACGTCATCGGGTTCATGCGATCGTCCGCGGTGCGATCAAACGTCGAGTCGTAGTAGTAAGCACCGAGGGTCCAGCGAAGCCGCTGATCCTGGGGCGAACTGATCCGGATTTCCTGCGAGAACGATTCCTCTTCTTCTTCCTGCACCCGCCAAAACTGGCCGTTGAGGTCAACGACAGCTAAGTATGCAACGTAGTTCAATGGATCGTAGGCAGCGTGTGACACGTCAATCTGACGGCCGGTCTCCTCGTTTTGGAACCCCGTGATGCTGGTCAGGGAATGTCCGTCCATGAAATCCCAGTCAAGGGTTAGCGCAGTCCGCATGATCTCCCGATTGATCCCCGGATCGGGCAGGAAATCGGTCCGATAATTCACGGTGTCGTTGGTCTTGACCACGCCGCAGTAATAGCCGCGAGCCGCGGGACGATAACTACTCGGATCGTTGCTTGGGAGAAGGCAATTGTTGTACTCGGCACCTTGCAACCACAGCGCGATATGTTCATCGTCGTCCTCCTGGTAGGTCATCCGGAGTGTCGCCTCGAAATTCTCGGTGGGCGCCCAGATCAATTTTCCTGTCAGGGTCATCGTCTCTTCGCCACCGATTTTCTCACCGTCAACTTCATTCCTGTACTCGCCGCCGTACTCGTAGAAAGAGGCTCCCAGATAGTAGTAGAAGGAATCCTGGACCAATGCTCCACTGATATAGGCACTTGCATCGACCTGGCTGTGCTCCGCCACACTGACAGAAAGTTCACCTTCACGTTCATTGCCCGGGCGGCGGGTCACGTAGTTGACTGCGCCGGAAAAAGTCGCGCGGCCGTATAACGCGGCTTGCGGACCCTTGATCACCTCCACCCGCTCCAGCATCTGCAACTCAGTCGAGGCGATGGTGCCCGGAACGTAAATGCCATCGATAAAGAACGATGCATTGGGTGCTCCGAGGATGTTTGACATGCCTCGAATGACGGGACGGTCCGAATCACGACCGAATGAATTGATGAAGGAGAAACCGGGTGTATACCGGGCGACATCCTGGGCGCTGTTAATCTGATATTCGCGCAGCGTCTCGTTACTAAACGCTGTCACCGTGACAGGGATCTCCTGGAGATTTTCTTCCTTCTTACGGGCCGTCACGACCACCTCTTCCAGTCGCCCAGCACCGTCGTCATCTCCATCATCGGCATCCTGCGCCCACAGCGCGCAGGGTGCTGCGAGGCCGAGCATTAAAATGACCCAAGTTTTCTCAAGTGTGCGCTTAGTCATCATTTTTGAGTTTCTCCCAACGTGTATCAAGCCGGGCCTCTGCCCGACGTGTGCCTAAGTTACAACCCGAACCATTCGTTCGTTCACAGGTAATCGCTGTTTGTTATGTCTTTATAACATTTAGATTAACACAATTTTCACTTATGAAGCGTTTCGTTGCTCACTTGCATGTTCTTCCGGCTCAGGCAGCTGGGGAATCTTGAGGTTCAGGGCCAGCACAATCTTGAGAATATTAGTCACCGCCGGAACTGCGGCGATGGCAATGGTAATTGCCAGCAACGCGCTCTCGGGTTGTTGAGCACTGCGAGGCAGGCCCTGAACGAAGCCCATCTGGCCAAGCAGAATGCCTAACATCAGCGGAGCGGTGGCAAATGCGAGTTTCTCAATGAAGCTGTATAACCCGGCATACAATCCTTCGCGGCGAAGACCGGTGCGTCGATAGTCGTATTCCATGACGTCAGGCAGCAGACTCTGTCCCATCAGGAGCATGCCACCATTACTGGCAGCCAGCAGCATGCCGCGCAGGGTATAGACCCAAATCGGTTCACTGGGCCCAGACAGGAACCACGTCAGGTTGGCCAATGCGGCCAAACCCGCGGACAACGCCAGGGTGTGTGGTTTGCTCAGGCGCCGGGAAATCAGGACCCAGGGCGTCAGCGCAAGAAGACTGCCGGTCATGTACGCCAATCCGTACCAGAGCATGATGGCTTCGGATTGTTGCATCACCTGGCGAACGAAAAAGATATTGGCCGCCACGGTCGAAGACAGAGCGAACAGGCCAAGGTACTTGATTCCCAACAACAGCATGAACGGCTTGTTGCCGATGGCCCATCTCGCCTGCTCGATCAGGGGCATCCGCTTGCGGGACTGTGTCGTGGCCCGGGCGTTTCTTGTGGCAAAGAAACAGGCGACCGACGCCACCAGGATGATCGTGCCGGCGACCATGGACATCAGCTGAAATGCATCCGCCTCTCTCCAGCCGAGGTCATCACGCGCGTAGGCCACCATTCGTGGCGCAAGTGCAACACCGACAAAAGTGCCGATGGATATCCAGGCTACGCGGTAAGACATCAGTTTGGAGCGCTCGTACGGATCGCTGACCATTTCCGCGGGCATCGACATGTAGGGCACGTTAAAGATCGTATACGCCGTGGCCGCCAGTATCAGCACGGCCAAAACCCAGGCATTCAGGGCCATACCGGTCAGGTCCGGGATGGAAAACATCGCTACCACGCTCAGCGCACACAGCACCCCACCGAGCAACAGATAGGGGCGCCGACGCCCCAGCGGCGAGCGGGTCCGGTCACTGACAACGCCCATGAGTGGATCGGTGACCCCGTCGTACAGCTTGGCAATGAAAATCAGGGAGCCCACCATGGCCGGTGCGATCCCGACGACGCTGATCAGGTAGGCCATCAACAGGGCGGTCTGGGTATTCAGCAAGCTCGACATGGCCAGGGTGCCGAGGCTCCAGCCGAAATAAAGCGGGACGAATCCTTGCGTTTTCATGCCTCGGGGTCGCGAGCGGCGAGATCCCGCAGCGGCTCCAGCAGGCGCGTAACGAAGGCCTTGCGGACCGCATCATAGTCTGTGCCGAGATCGATCGTATCCAGGGAATCGCCGGCAGACCGATCCTCCTGTGCAACGAGTACGCTGATCCCATCGACTCGTTCGCGCAGAACGGCCAATTCCTCAGCCAGCACGAGCATCATCTGGTACAGGGCATCAACGGCCGGGTCAGGGAAGTATTGCGGCTTTTCGCCTCGCTCTGGTCCCTTGATCTCCGTCACCGACGCGCTCCCACGAAGTACCAGGTCAGCGGGCCATCGAGTTGCGGCACGTAATCCTCGAAAACGGTCGCCTCGGAGAATCCGGCAGCAACCAGCGCATCGGGCACGCTCGATTGGGCAAAAGCTTCCCAGAATGGCTCATCGTTGTGCCGGGTCTGCCACATGGCCATGAATCGCGCGAAACCGGGCATATCCGCCTTCTGGGTGGGAACATCCTGGTGAATGACGATGCCGCCGGGTGCCAGCAGACGGTGGCACTCTTTCATCACCTCCCACATCATCTCGGTAGAAATCTCGTGCAGCAGTATATTGGATATCAGCAGGTCGAAATGCCCGTCGGGGTAGTGGGTGTGTGCGGCATCAGCCTGCGCAAGATGTAGGGATATACCCAGGGATTCAGCACGCAAATGGGCAAATCTGAGCAGCCCCTCGCCGACATCCACGCCATGCGTCTGCGCCTCGGGATAGGCCAAGGCATAACCGCAAGTCTGGCCACCGTAGCCACAACCGAGGTCCAGAATGCGTCTGGGCGAAAGCTCCGGGTAATGGCTGTTCAGGTACCGAACCACGGCCTGCGCCTTGCTGTCCTTGAGGCCCGTGCCGGCGCCCCGCGAGTACAGTGTCCCTCCCGCTTCCTGCAGCAGACCGGCATTGAGGTCTTCTGAATCGTGGCTGGCGATGTATCCACCCGGTTGCCCATGGAAGGCAAACTGATGGAGATGCCCGGGAATTTCGAGGGAACTGTCGAGTCGCAGGGAGCCCAACTTTTCCCGCTGATTAACCCGTTGGGCTGCCCCCCGGAGCTTATCGTCCTGCCGCTGTATCATGTCCTGCAAGGCCAGCCACATCCGTCGCTGGGAGCCTTTGTTCAAGGCGCTCCATACCGCAAACGCGGGATGACTTAACAGCGCTTTTTCCGTCTGGGCTCGCGTAGGTTGTGCGCCATGCGTCTTGCGTTCGGCAATCTCCCGTAAATGTGTGCCACTGATCTGCCCCAATTCGCGTTTGAGATGAAACACGAATGATTGCCGCGCCCGGTCTGATAGCGATTGCTCCGGCGTCAATTCGTGGACGGTAGAGCGGTTCATTTGTTCCAGTCTGGCGGTCTCTGTCATGACTCTATATGCTCAAATCGATCCACCAAGTATAGCGCTGTCCGTGTCGATTGGCTCAAGGCCCGGACACCCGGCTGAGCGGTCTCGAATTCCTGTGCGCCTCAGGACAGCATGCCGCCTTTCCAGGGTCTCGACCACCCTGTCTTAAACGGGTTGATCCCGCCACAGATGAAACCCGCCCAATATACCGGCCACGTTGGGAACAATCTGCACGCCCGGCGGCAGACTGCGGGTCAGATGTTTCGCATTGCCGCCACCGACATACACATTGCGCGGGTTCCAGACAGGCAACACCTGGGTAATCACCTCTCTGACCCTCTGGCTCCAGCGCTCATTGCCCACCTCCAGGCGAGCGGCCTCGCCCACGTAGTCCTCGTAGCTTTGTGACGATTTAAACGGGTGATGCCCCAGTTCTAGATTCGGCGCCAGGTGGCCCGCTGTGAACAGGGCTGCACCCAGCCCTGTGCCCAGGGTAAGCACCAGTTCCACGCCGATCCCCTCGATCACAGCGTAGCCCTGGACATCCGCGTCATTGGCCACGCGACACGGACGATCCAAAGCCTGCGCCAAGGCCTCGGCCAGGGGCACGTCGCACCAGTCACCATCCAGGTTTGGCGCGGTCTTGACGACGCCCGATTCCACGACACCGGGGAAGCCTACAGCCACCCGATCAAAGCCCGGCTGGCTCCGAGCCACTGCGCAAACGGTGTCAATAACGGCTTGGGGCTCCGCTGGCCGGGGCGTCTTGATCCGAATCCGCTCACTCACGGGCTCACCGGCGGCATCGAGGACCATCCCCTTGATGCCCGAGCCGCCTATATCGACGCTGAGCGTGAATGCCCCGGTATGATTGCTGGTACTGGATGTTCGATCTGGCACAGGTTTAGTACACGTGGTTGAACAGGATTTGGTGATCGCGCCAAGTCATTTCTCGGAGTAAGACCTGATCTCAGTCCTTGCTGTCATCTACTTCCAGCTGCCCGCTAAGCCGACGCCAAACGTGGGACCAACTCAATCCTACGGCAAGAATAAAAGCCACCGCAAAAAGCGAGATCCAGGCAATCGCCCGGCTGGAGTCCGCATTGACGACGCCAAGATCCACCAGTAACCAGATTCCGGTGGCCACCAGCGCCAGTAGGATCGCGATACCGAGGTTACCCAGGCTACGTTGCGTGGCAACCACGAATATGGTCCACGCCGCAATCAGTACCACGCCAATGAAGTAATGCAGCGGCCCGAGTCCGGAAGCCCCGAGCGCCTCGGATACCCAGTGATAATAGGAATAACCGCTGGGATTGAATGTCAGCAGAACCAGGACAGTTGCGGCGACCCATCGCCAGGAAAATTCTGCGAAACCAAATGAACTGTGCTGTTTTTCACCCATCGTCGTTTGCTTCCCGCCCATAGCCTGCGGAGATTATAAACCGGATCAAGCCCACGCGGCCGCTGACTCGGTTCAAGCGTTGTGGCAGCCCCATTCAGCCGATCAATTCAGTGAAATTGGCAACTGTCCTCTCTCTCTACCAGGTCAAAAGCAAACAGGAAACGGGCCATCCCTGAAAGAATACCGATCACCATGCCCAGCTCAAGGATCTCCGCGTCACTGAATTGACTGGCGAGCAAATCGTAAAGCGGCCCATCAAGCCGCGCGTCTTCAGAGCTTAACGCCAATCGCTGCGCGAGCATCAAGGCTGCTCGCTCCGGGTCATCGAACACCGAGTAGTCATCCTTTTCGACCGACTCCAGTTCCCACTCACTCAGGCCGCTGTCCAATGCGTCCAGCCGATTCCCCTGGTTGCAGAACTTGCAACCATGCAGCGTAGACAGTCGGTAACGGACCAGTTCCTTGACGCGCCGATCAAGCAGCCCGTCGTTGAAGACTTCCCCGTAAAAACGTTGTGAATACCAATCGTAAAGTCTCGGATGGTTTCCAAAAATTTCGAAAAACGTCGCATCGCCCCTGATCGCCATGGATTCATCATGCGCTCTGGCCATGTGCTCGGGAAGGGATTTTCGGGGCACTCTTCGCAGTTTCGGATTCGGCATATTCAGTGGTCTCTGCTGACGGGTGTGACACGATCATAAACCAAGCAGACGGGGTGGATCAGGCCTTTGAGCCAGAAAGCAGGAGTCGCGAACAGACCACGGCAACACCGCAAACCCTCATCCCGCGCACGGCACAGAACTGGCGCAGCCTGCTGAGTGTTGTGTACCATTTAGCGCCTCATTCGCGAATATCCGGATCCATGTCATTGCCCAAAATCAGTCTCCGCCTCACCCTTGCCCTGTTCCTGGTGGGCGCATGCCCGTTGCTGGCCGCGCAGGAAGAAAAAACCGAGCAAACATCGGAATCCGCCGCGATTGCAGAAACCCTGTTGCAAGGCCTGAACTCCGTCAGGCGAAAGCTGGATAATCTGCAGTCCCTCCGGGCCCTTGAGTTCGAGGCCCGCAGCGTCACGGACCTGATCGCTCGCGTAGAAATTGCAAACCGCCGACATCAGTACCGCACAGCGCTGTCCACGCTTCAATCCACGATCGACAAAGTCCCGGGAGGACGCGAACAGTTCGCCAACGAGCAGGCGCGACTGGAAGCGCTGTTCATCGAAGATGCGCTGGTGCTGAAACAAGAGGTTGACGAGCAAAGCCAAAGGCTGGTCGGTCTGCTCAACCGCTTCAATGCCGATGAACTTCCGGTTCAGTTGAGAGCCGTGGCACGGTTAAGAGTTGAGATCCCCGAGGAAGATGTCCTACTGCAGGATTTCCTCCTCAACATCGAACTGCGCGAGGGCGCGGGACTCGATGCCTCGATCGATCGTGAACACCTGCGGCAAAGGCTTTTGTATCGAGGCCAGTTCCAGGCGGGTGTTTTGCGCACCATTGCGATGGCCATCAAATTCAAGTCCACACAATCCGCGGACTCCGCAAACACAGAGGTGGCGGCGGAAATCAAGCAATTACAGGGGCTCAGGGTCGTTTTCTCGGCGAGCACCGCAAACACCATTCGACTGATGGACAAAATCGGGCTCGACTCGAGCGACCTCCGTGAGGCCCTGGTGGTGCTGACCGGCGCCGTCTCACAGGAAATTATCGATGCCGATGTCATCAGCCGCATCGTCAAGAATTGGACGAACACCGCCCATGATTGGCTGACCGCCGAGGGGCCTTCCTTCTTCCTGAAGCTCATCATGCTCGTCGTCATCGTGGCGCTCGCCGGCCTGCTGGCCAAGGCCGCTCAACGCCTCGTCCACCACGGCATCACGCGCTCACCCGTCAAGACTTCAAGCTTGTTGCGCGATTTCATCGTCAAGTCAACCGGTAGAGTCATCCTCGCCCTGGGCATCCTCATTGCGCTTGCACAACTGGGTATCCAAGTCGGCCCACTGCTCGCCGGCCTGGGCATTGCAGGGTTCGTCATTGGCTTTGCCCTGCAGGATGTTCTGTCGAACTTTGCATCTGGGATCATGATTCTTTTTTACAGACCTTACGACGTGGGCGATTACATCGAAGCAGGCGGCGTTACGGGACTGGTTGACAACATGACATTGGTATCGACCAAGGTGCTGACCATGGATAACCAATTGCTGGTGGTGCCGAACAATATGATCTGGAAAGACGTGATCAGGAATTTCACGCACCAGAACAAGCGGCGCGTCGACCTGGTTTTTGGTATCAGTTACTCCGATGACATCGAACTCGTCGAACGTATCCTTGCTGAAGTCCTTGCCGAGGACGATCGAATCCTCACAGAGCCAGAGCCTCGAATCCGACTTAGTGAACTGGGAGAATCCTCTGTGAATTTTATTGTCAGGCCCTGGGTACGAACGGAAGACTACTGGGAGGTAAAATGGAGCCTCACACGAGCCGTGAAGATGCGCTTCGACAAGGAGGGCGTTACGATTCCGTTTCCGCAGCGCGACGTGCATCTCCACGCCTCCGGGGAGAAGAACCCCGCGGACAGCTGAAAGCGCTGCGGCCCGGCAGAGCATTTGCCGCCTCGCGCCGACCGATGCCATTCGCAATCTGGCTGATCAGTAGGCGTCTGCTATCCGTTGACACCACTCGCGATACTCGGCCCTGTCCGGCAGGTCGTTAATCCAGCCCTCCGCATTCATGGCCCGTCCAATGATGTAGGCCTGCCAGCAATGCAAGTACGTCGTCGGGTGCACCTGATCCCAGAACATCGCGCGTGGCGCATTCTCACAAATGGTGGATGAAGAACCCAGCATCCCGAGGTAGGAGCCACTGTAACAGCGGTCCTGTATCACTGCTTCCTGAGCACCTTGTGTTAATGCCATTGAAGTCAGTTCCAAGTCAAACCCGGCATCGAAATTCGGTTCGCCAGGAAATTCCGAGCCTAGAAACTCATCCAGCATCGAGAAAACATCCAACAGCAACAGTTCAAGATCCGGGAATTCGACGTCAAGGCGCTGAGCCATCCTGGCCAACTCGATGTTGTGCCACTGGGTGAGCACCCGCAACCGCTGGGCGAATTCAATCCGTCTGCCAACATCAGAGGTGTCCGCCTGGCTGGCGGTGTAGCTGTCGTTGTGCAAAACCATCGGGGTCGACCCCAGATCAGGCAGATTGATCAAAATGACTTTCCTGACTCCCAGAGTCTCGAGAAGTCTCAATTGCGCCTCGGTGGCATGAATCACCTTTTTGACCGTTTCCAGGTAACCCTGGTCCGATGATGGGTTTTTCAAAAGGGTGCTGATGGCACCTGAAAACGGCTCTTTCGACATGTAATCGTTCGCCCCGCTCCAGTGAATGACAGTTGTCTCATCAACTGCCGCCAGCTGCGAACTGCTGAGGAAACGATTTCTGAAATCTTCCAACTGATGCTCAACACTGCCACTGACAAAAAATTGACCCTGGGCACTGATACGTTGGCTGACCTGCTGATCTGCCATACGGTCACTGATTGTCGTGAGCGCACCGCCGTAAGCATGATTCTGCACGGCGAGCTTTGCCCACACCTCCAGATAGTCAACCCACACAGGACCGTTGGAAAAGCGCCCCAACCAGTAAGGTCGGCCGGGGAAAACCCTCAGTCGGCGTTTGAGATTACCGGTGTCACTCAGACTGTCACCGAATACGCTGAGCCGCTCTACAGGTCCGATCTCGGGGCGGTCTTCGAATACCAAAGAGGTGTAAATCTTTTTTCCGGGCTGTGAAGCCCGCACAAGCCCCAACTGGAACCGGTCGCTTTTTTTCTTCCGCTCCAGGGTTTCGAGACAAATTGAGCGCATGTGCTGATAGGGTGCATCCCAATCGAATTGCCAGTCCGTATCCGCGGACAGCACGTCATCAACGTGCACAAATCCATCCTCAAGACGACCCAGAACCTGAATCTCAAACCCCGCGGGGCTCTGAGCATATACCCAACCCTTGCGCTTGGCGCCCCGGGCTTGCTCGCCCGCATTGACAACATCTGCCTGCACAGACTCGCAGCGCACATTCCACGGAGCGCCTTCCCTGCCCGAGGGGGCCGGATGGTGCAGGACCATGCTGCATGATCCGCCCACAAGGCTGACCAGCAGCAAAAGGCAAAAGCGGAGTCCGGGTTGACTGTGAGACTCAAGCACGATTGATCTCCTTCATAGCTACGATAAAACACCATGCTCAGGCTAAGGTCAATTCAAGGCACGCCAAATCTTTGGCGTCAATCTCGGCCCAGCCCCAAACGAACCGCCTCAAAACATGTGCCGAACAAAACTCCAGGTCGATTTTGCTATCAAATTTGCTTCGCATTTTGCAAATTAATCTAATAGCTGACGAAACATCAAAACTTAAAAAACCCATCGTTTCGTCATATCTTATTGTTTTAAATGGTTTATTCCACTTAAAAGAGCGACACATTCACGATGGCAGGAATTTTGCATAAATCCTGAGGAGAAAGACCGAATTCGCGAGGGGACCGCCGAAGGGGTTGAACGCTCGGCCACCAGGCTCTCAGACAGGGGTGGAGACTGGACAGCCGGGGTTCGTCAAAGGGTAAGGGACCAGAATGCTTGAACCAACAAGCACTCTGGTCCCTTAAATTTTTTGAGGACTCCATTTTTCTGCGCGGCACATCTCAGCTGTCGTCTTTATGAACGACAAGCTTATGTGAGAGAATGTGCGCCAGCGGTCTCCGCTTCCGATCACGAGTCGTGAACACATGCTAAGAATTCTTTGTCTCGCCCTGCTCGCCTTATGCCCCTTGCCGCTTAACGCCGGCTTCATTCCTGAAATCCTGATCGATCCGGAGGACGGCATGATCGACGCCAGTCGCTACCTGGCAAGCGCTCGCGGTTTTCTGCCCGTGCCGATCATCATTACCGAACCTGCAGTCGGTTACGGCCTGGGTGCCTCGGTGGCCTATTTCCATTCGGTTCAGGAACTGGACCCATCAGAGCATAAACACAGGCCGCCGCCCAGCATCAGCTTCGGCGTCGGCGGATATACCGAAAACGAGACTTATTTTTATGGGGGCGGGCATTTCGGTGTCTGGAAAGATGACCACGTGCGGTATCTTGGTCTCTTGTTCAAAATCAACCTGAACGCGAAATACTACGGACTCAATGCAGGACTTTTGCCGGGCAGCCTCATTGACTTCAAAGGTGTCAACTTCAATCTGGATGGCGAGCTTCTCTACCAGCGTGTCAAATTTCGCTTGAAAGAGAGCAACTGGTTCGTGGGCACAAGCTACCTGTTCAACGACTCCAGAGCCCTTTTCAAGGTTGATGCCAATGTCGCGGTGCCGCAGATCATTAGGCCTGAGCTCCTGGATGGCTTTTTTCGTTCGGCCGGAGTGGGGGTGAGTCTTGAATACGACGGGCGGAATACCATTTTCACCACCACTCAAGGCACCCAGTTTGAGTTGCTGTATACCGACTACGGAGACACCTGGGGTGGAGATTTTGACTACGGCCTGCTCGAAGCGAAATTTCGTCAATACATCCCGTTCGGAGATTTCTCACATCTCGGCATTCGCCTGGAAAGCGCAAACCTGAACGGCAGTGCGCCATTCTTCGCTTACCCTTTCGTTCAGCTTCGAGGCATCCCTGCGCTGCGTTACGAGGGACGGCGCGTGCTCACCTCCGAGCTTGAATACCTCTGGGGTTTCACGCCCCGGTGGAGCATCGCATTTTTTGCTGGGGCCGGCCGCACCGTCGGTGCGGCCCGAGACGAATTGATCGACAGAACGGTCTTTGCTGGCGGAGTGGGTGTACGTTACCGACTGGCGAGAGCATTGGGGTTGCAGGCGGGTCTGGACCTCGCCCGGGGCCCTGAGGACACGGCCGTCTATCTGACCGTCGGCAGCGCCTGGTAGAACATATGAACTGAGGGCAGTTCCGGGGTGCGCTGCTTAATTGAATCTCGTTGGATCAAACAGGCTAATGTCATGCCGCGTTGCGCCATGCACTGCGAGCTCGGCCAATATTTCGCCGATGACACTGGCAAATTTGAAGCCATGCCCCGAGAAACCGGCCGCGACAACCACGCGCTCGCTCCGTGGATGTATGCCGAGCAGGAAATGCTCATCGGGCGTATTGGTATAGATACAGGTCTTGGCACTCACCAGCTCACCATTCAATTCCGGTATCAGCTCGATAATCGGGCGCCGCATCTGTTCGACCTCAGCATCACCGACCTTTCGGTTCACTCGAACCGGATCATCAATCTCTGGGCCCACCTGGTGATAGGCAACCTTAGCGCCGCCGGGGATGCCGGCCAGCGCGGGTAAACCATAGAATGTTTCGTGATCGCCGGGCGCCCAGATATACGCAGGCATGGCGCCAGGCACCCAGCCTTGACCCTGCGGCCTGAACCAATACTGTACAACCCGCCGCAAACTCAGGTGTTTTCTCGCTTCTCCGAACAATTGCGGTGCCCAGGCGCCAGCCGTAATAATCAGCCGATCCGCTTGGTATTCCCTCACGTCCGTTTGGACGGTCACAGTATCCTCATCGACTCTCCATGCCCTGACGGGCTCATTGAAATTCAGGCGCGCACCGGATTGCGCGGCAATTTGCTGAAATGCCAGGATCGCTCGTTCTGGTCGCAAGACCCCCGCTTCGGGCTCCAGCAGCGCAATCTCGTGATCCCGCACTTTGAATTTCGGAAAGCGCTCTCTGCACTCTGCCGCCGTAAGCAACTCATGCGGCAAGCGCCATTGCTCAGCAGAATGCAGCGCGCCGCTGAGAATCTCGGACCGCTCGGGGCCGATCAACAGGGCGCCCACGCCATGCAATACCTCCGTTTCAGCCCGCTGCTCAAGTTCACGCCACAGCACCAGCGCGCGCTGTAGAAGCGGCACGTAGCGGGAATCCTCAAAATACGCCATCCTGAAGATCCGACTTTCACCATGACTTGAGCCCATGTCATGGGCTGGCGTGAACTGTTCCAGGCCAATCACGTCAGCCCCGCGCCCGGACAACTCCGCAGCGGCCGCGCTGCCCATGGCACCGAGGCCCGCCACGATGACTCGAAGCTTTTTCATGTCAGCGATAACATCCCATGGGTCACGTCATTCAGCGCCCCTACAGCGCACAAAGCTGACCATCCACTCCCCGCTCGACCCGACTCGCCTGCCAGGAAAACCAGAAACGGCCCGCAGTCCGAAATCAAGCAAAGCGCAACCATTGATGCCCGCCGTGCCCTACACCTTGCCAGATCTGCCTACCGGGCATGCCCGGCGCGGGGTCAGAGCAATTTGCGGAGACTTTATGCAGACATAGCAGAGCAGGACGCACCAAACCTTCTCGGCACAGGGTGCTGATAGTCTTCAGATGCCCATTGGACCGGCACGGGAAAAACCTTAACCGACCCATACACATCCCTCCAGTTACAGCTTCTGAAAATATTGTGAGCGAATTCATCAATTTACTGCAAGCCGACGTGGCGACCCATGCGCAACCCAAGCAATGCGACACATTACTCCACAAGGGCGGCACAATGAGACCTTAATGCGCGCTGATTTCGAGATAGATACCGGAGGGATCGAACATGGAAATCGTCCGCAGATGAATCAATCCGCTGCCATCCGGGGTCGGCACCTGCCAGTCGACAGGTGGCGTGACCACGCGTGCGCCGGCCTCGAGCGCCCGTTGATGAACTCCTTCGATATCTTCAGTCTGCACAACTAGAATCGGCTCGCCGAACCGGATTTTCTCGCGCGGTGCAGGCGCGTCAACCTCAAAAGGAGGATCAAGATATTCGAGGAATCCGATCTTGCCCACCAGTGGGTCTGATGGCTCCAGGATGACCAAGTGAACTTGCGCCTTATCCGGGGCACCAGAAGGTGGAAATCGATGGTCTGCCGCCAGGACATTGTCATACCAAACAGGCCAGCCAAAGACCCGTGTGTAGAACTCGGCGGCGGCCCGGGCATCGGCGACGACAAATGTCGTGCGTTTGAGAATATTGCCACTCATCACTGAAAAACCTGTACTTGACCAGGCTGCCAGTGTAACGCCTGTCAGCGCGACGCCACAGCGTGTGCTCGACCCGGGCGCGGGCAATCAGTTGCCATAACGAGTGAAAATCCGTTCGCGCGTTCCATCAGCTGAAATCCGCTCAAGGCTTTGGTTGAGACGCTGTACCCATTCTTCGGTCACAGTTTCTCGACTCAACATGACATGCACGGGACCGGTACTGAACCGGCCTGGCAACGGCTCAATTTGAGACAACAAGCCTCGCCTGCGAAGGATCGCGGCAGCCACGTAGGGGTCTTCTAGAATTCCGTCGACCTCAAAATTGAGCAAATTTGAATAGTTCATCTCGCTGATCGGCACGCCGCGGAACCGGTCGGCATAGCGCGGATCATCCGCTAGCGCCGTGATCTCCTCTCCATGGTAGTAGGACAGGGTCACCCCGATACGTTGACCGTTGTCCAGCATGCCAGTCAGGGTGGAAGATTTAAGTTTTTCATAATCACCACTGCGCACGTACATCACAAAGGACTCCTCGCGATAGGGGTCAGAGAAATGCGCATATTCCTCACGAGCCTGAGTCCGGGTCGCACCGGTGAGCAAATCAATCTCTCCCACCCTGAGCATGCCCAGCAGGCTGGCCCAATCGCGCTCGACGAATGTCAAGCTACAACCGCTGTCCTCGACGATGGCGCTTATGAGCTCTATATCGATTCCCCGCAGATCACCCCCGACATCCATGTACTGGTAAGGCTCCCATGGATCCCAACCCATGGTCCAATGACAATCGGGAATGCCGCCCTGAGTTTCTGCAACCGGGGCTTCGGTTTCGGGAATCGAAGATTCCTTACACGCGCCGATCAAGATACTCAGAACCCCCACCAATAACGCGCAGACATGTTTTGACATGGCCATCCCCCGAGCAGGACCGTACCTATCCAAAGTATAGGCGGCAGGCGGTTTTTCGCTTGGACAAGTCAGGATTCCACCGAAATGGCTGCGGCAACGCATCCAATCGCTCCCGCGGAAGAGCCTGGTTCAGCCGGAATGAGGGGATCACGACGCGGACGGACTCTTTCGATTGACGGCCTTTAGCCCTCCCGCATGGGATTATTGGGATGCTGCGTCCAGTTCATGTACTCACGCCCGGTGTCCCGCTCAGCCATGGTGATACATTCAGGCACGGGACACACGAGTTCACACAGGTTGCAGCCCACGCACTCGTCTTCAATGACCGAGTAGACTCTTCGGCCATTCTCCCGACTGCGCGATATGGCCTGGTGCGATGCGTCCTCACAGGCAATGTGACACAGGCCGCACTCGATGCACTTGTCGGGATCAATCTCCGCTACGGTTTTGTAATTGAGGTCCAGGTACTGCCAATCTGTCACGTTGGGCACCGCGCGGCCCCGGAAATCATCCAACCGACCATAATGATGATCATCCATCCACGTTTCGAGCCCATCCAAAAGGTCATCGATAATTTTGAATCCATAGTGCATCGCTGCCGTGCACACCTGTACCGTTCCGCAACCCAGGGCAATGAACTCGGCTGCATCTCGCCAGTTGCTGATGCCCCCGATCCCTGAGATAGGCATTCCCGATGTCTGAGCGTCGCGGGCGATTTCCGCCACGAGCGCCAGCGCTATCGGTTTGACTGCCGGACCGCAATAACCCCCGTGCGTGCCCTTGCCTGCCACTGTGGGCATCGGAGCCATGGCATCCAAGTCAATGGAAACGATCGAATTAACCGTGTTAATCAGGGACACCGCGTCCGCACCACCGGCATGGGCCGCCCGCGCCGGGTAACAGATATTGGCGATGTTCGGGGTCAGCTTGACGAAGACAGGCAATTCGGTATGGGTTTTACACCATCCAGTCACCTGTTCAATGTATTCAGGCACCTGGCCGACCGCTGCACCCATCCCCCGTTCGCTCATGCCGTGTGGGCAGCCAAAATTCAATTCCACGGCATCGCAACCGGTCTGCTCCACTCGCGCCAGGATGTCTTTCCAGGCCTGCTCCTCGCAGGGCACCATCAGGGAAACGACCATGGCACGATCGGGCCAGTTGCGCTTGACTGCAGCAATTTCGTCGAGATTGACCTGTAAAGGCCTGTCCGTAATCAATTCGATATTATTCAGCCCCATCATTCGGGTGCCGTTGTAATCGACCGAACCATATCGCGAGCAGACATTCACCACGGGCGGCCCGTCCTCTCCGAGGGTCTTCCAGACTACGCCGCCCCACCCTGCTTCAAAAGCACGTTCAACATTGATTTGCTTGTCCGTGGGCGGCGCCGAGGCCAGCCAGAATGGGTTGGGTGAACGGACACCGGCAAAGTGGGTACTGAGATCAGCCATATCTGTAATTCTCCAGAAGCATCCTGCAGATCATAGTCCAATCCAGCTCTCAGGTCGCGGGCACCGGAAAGCTCTACGCTTTCCGTCAGCCAATTTGCTCAATGCCTGCAAAAAAACAACCCCGATCAATCGACCCTCTCACGCGTGAATACCGGATACCAGCCGTCCTTTGAGTAGCGAATTTCCGGGGACAAATATGGGGTGCATGGAATAGAAATTTGCCAGCACTGGTCACCTTCAAGAGGCATCCTGATCTCATTGCCGTCTCGGACATGGATCACCGCCGCATTCAATGAGGCGCCAGAAGGAGCTGCCGCGAAAAAAGGCGTCTCGTAACGAACCAAGGCGATCAGCAGGGCGGCCGGTAAAGAAAACAGCCAATATTGTCGACTCAGAGGGGAATTCTCGAGCGCGGCTGCGATTTTCAACAACACGATAACGCCGGCAATCGAGAGACTGGTGAATACAATAATCGAGCCCATTGCAAACCTGGGCTCCGGGGCAGTGACGAACCAGAAACCCAGAGAAAGGATTGTCACAGCCATCGCAATCGGATATCTGCCATTCGGGAATCCCCGAGGCGCTCTTGGAGTGGGCATCCGACGCAAGATGCTGAACACCATTAACACGAGTATTGCAGCAATCAGGGCTTGGACAAGGTAACCGTAATCGATCAAGAAAGGCTGATGAATCACCACCCACTCAGAGACCCATCCCCACCCTTGCCCAGGCGACAACGAGCGAGATTGTGCCCAACCGATGATGGCATCGCTATATGACAGAGCCAGATCGGTCCCAGCGCCCCATGCAACAGAATCACTGCAACCGGGAACAATTGGGTATGCAAGGCACCCGGATAACAGGAAACTTCGAATGATCCAGGCAGTGGCCATGATCAAAACCAGCACGGGGCCAACCAGACAACGACGCAGGTCATGGCCTCTTTTCAGAGCGAGAAAGGTTTCGATAACTGGCAATATCAAAACAGGGGCTGCGGAAATTTTGCACAGTACCGCAAAGCCACCCAAAAGCCAGATGAGCAACAATCGCTTCAGGACATCGTGTTCGCTCAATCCTGGCTGCTCAGCCGTGAGGAAATTCACGTAAACCAGTATCACAAGCACTGCGACAGGATAATCGGTGTCAATATTTGGGCCATGCCAGAACAGAAAAAACACGGACGCCAATAGCAATATGTTCAAAAAAAGCATTTCGCCGCCGAGGCGGCGACAGTGCTTCGATCCGACAAGGAAGCCAATCAACAAAGAGAAAAAGAAACTGGCCAGTAAACCATTAGCCACGAATTTTGCGGAAGCTTCAATACCTCCCCAATCAAAGATCGAAAGTGCGCTTAACCATATCGAGTTGAATGCAAGTCTCCCGTGCAAGTTGGCGATACCCACAGGCACCGGTTCCTGAGTCATCCAAGCAATTGACTGCAGTGTGTACAGACCACTGTCGTAACCCCAGCCCAGCTTCGTGGACCACCAGGAAAAAATTGCGAGACAAAGGCTCAACTGCAACCACTCCAACCGCGTGTTGTTGGGCGTGTTGATTTGCTTTTTTGTCACCGCCCTGACAAACAAACCCAAACCCAGTGTCGTGCAGGACCACTGAATAACGGGTGTGAGTGGCAACAGAAAATTGAGAAGCACGCCCAACATGCCTAACCCGAACAGTCCGATCAACCCGTAATACGACAAATCAATCGGCACGACCTGAGCCCTGCTGAGCTGAAATACTCGCGCCCAAATCCACTGCCCCCACCCAATGCTGACTATCGTCAACACAAACAAAACGACAAAAGCACTCAGGAATCCCATGGAGCACTCAGCGCGATATTGTCGCGTGAATTGACTCCGCGGCCTGTTTGCCATCTTCGACGGCGGAAACGGTCAAATCCTCGCCCGGCACGCAATCACCTCCAGCCCATACATCCGGTAGGCTTGTGCGTCGTTGCGCATCAATCTGGATTCTGCCTGCTTTCATGCCTGGCCCCTGACATCCCTGGAAGGGACTCGGGGTAAAGTGCTGTCCAATGGCTTTGAAGACCTGGTCAGCCCCGAGTACGAAATGCTCACCGGTGCCGGCCAGGGTGCCATCAGGCTGCTTTTGCGTGTATTCAAAGCGCACACCGGACACGCTATCGCCTGTTTTCTCGAGGGCGACGGGTTGAGCCCAGTTCTTGATGAGAACGCCATGAGTTTGCGCCACTTCCTGTTCATGATCCGTTGCACTCATATCGTCTGTGCCCCGTCGATAAACCAGCGTGACGTACTCAGCTCCGAGTTTCTTCATCTGCACAGCGATATCGATCGCCGTGTTGCCGCCGCCAATCACGACGACGCGACGACCGACGGGAAGGACAGATTTGTCTTCCTGGCGAATCCGGGCAATGAAATCCACCGCATTGTGGACGCCCTCGACGTCCTCGTTCTCAAGGCCGAGTGAATTGATGGCGTTATGACCCAGGCCCAGGAATACCGCATCGAAATCTGCGCGCAAACTGTCCAGTGACAGACCTGCGCCGAGGGCCTTGCCGGTTTCCAGAGAGATACCCCCAATCCCCAGGATGAATTCAACCTCTTTGGCGGCACGCTCATCGGTCATCTTGTAGGCCGCAATACCGTATTCGTTCAGACCCCCGGCCTTGGAGCGTGCCTCGTAGACCGTGACGTGATGGCCTAACATGGCCAGCCGATGCGCGCAGGCCAGTCCAGCGGGACCCGCGCCCACGACAACCACACGTTTTCCGCTGTCCGGCGCCCGCTGAAATGGTTGTCGGCCGCTGGCAAAAAGATGGTCCGTGGCGTAACGCTGCAGTTGCCCGATGACCACCGGCTTGTGTTCGGACGTCATCTTCACGCAGACCTGCTCGCAAAGCTCCTCGACTGGACAGACCTTCGCGCAGGTGCCACCCATGATATTTTCCTCGAGTATGGTCCTGGCGGCGCCCGTTATGTTGCCGGTGGCAATCTTGCGAATGAAACCCGGAACATCGATACCCGTGGGGCAAGCCTCTGTACAGGGTGCGTCGTAACAGAACAGGCAGCGGGCCGATTCCTGCTGAGCCTGCAAGGCGGTCAGCGCCGGCGTCAACTCGGTGAAATTTTCCGCAATCCTAGCGGTGTCCAGCCGGCCTGGCTTCACATCGCGCTCAGACACGTTCATTCCTCATCATCAGAGCGTAGGCCACCCCGGAGACCACCAGGCCAATGAACCAGGCATAGGCATACATTGAAATGACGGCCGGCATCGTCTCGCGCTCCATCCAGCCCAGCTGGTGCAAAAATCCAGGCACATTGGGCGCCACGCCAATCACCAGTGCCCAGATAGCCTTCTTGTTAAACCCGTTGGAGTAGTTGAATGGGCCGGTACGCTGATAGAGGGCGTCCACGTCTATCTCTGTTTTTCGGATCAGGAAATAATCCACCAGGATGATCGCCAGGACCGGCCCCAGAAGCGCGGAATAACCAATCAGCCAGGTGAAAATGTAACCGCTGGGGTCAGCGATCAGCTTCCATGGCATGATCAGAATGCCGATCGCGCCGGTGATGTAGCCGCCTCTTCTGAAATCAATCTTCTCCGGCCACATATTGGAGAAATTGTTGGCCGGTGAAACCACGTTGGCTGCAGCATTGGTAGACAGCGTCGCGATCACCACGGCCACCATCGCAAAAAACACGATCAGGGGATGATCGAACCGCCTGACCAGAACGACCGGATCCCAGATTGCTTCACCAAAAATAATGATGGTGGCGCTGGTGACAGCCACGCCGATGAAAGCGAACAGGGACATGGTCGTGGGCAGCCCCGCGGTCTGGCCTACAATCTGGGCACGTTGACTGGTCGCATGCCGCGTGAAATCGGAAATGTTGAGACACAGCGTTGACCAGAAACCCACGATCGCCGTCAGGCTGGGAAAAAACAATGCCCAGAATTCAGCTGAATTTTTAAATCGGGGTGCGGCCTCCAGCATGGGTCCAAAGCCATCAGCCGCAAAATAAGCCCAGGCCAAAAGTGCGCCACCACAGGCAAGCAAGAAGGGCGCGGCCAATGTTTCGAGGATCCGTATGGATTCGATACCCTTCCAGATCAGCCAGATATTCATGAACCAGAACACCATGAAGCAGGCAAACTGGGCCAGGCCTGTGCCCACAAATTCAGGTAACAACGGCGGCCAATCTGCGACACCCGGCCAGATGATCAACACGATCGTGTAAATGGCCGCGCCCCCGATCCAGGTCTGGATCCCGAACCAGCCGCATGCAACGATGGCCCGGAGGAAAGAAGGGATATGCGCACCCCTGATACCGAATGAGGCCCGCGCATAAACAGGAAACGGTATCCCATACTTGGTGCCCGCGTGACCGGACAGCGCCATCGGCACCAGCACAATCAGGTTACCCAGCAGCACGGTCCACATGGCTTGTTCCCAACCCATTCCTCCCTCGATCAGGGATGCGGCGATCATGTAACTCGGGATATTGATGGCCATGGCCACCCACAGGGCGAAAAACGAGAGCGACGTCCAGTTTCGCTGTCCCACCGGGGTCGGCGAGAGGTCTGCGTTGGTCAGATCAGCATCATGCAGGTGGGTCGGCGCAGCCACCTCTGCCGCAAATTCACTCACGCCTTAAGGCCTCCATAGAGCCCACGCTTGAGAAATTGCCCATCGCCTTTGCGGCCAATGTATTCACAACGGTCAATGATGACCCGGCCGCGTGATATCACGGTCTCGGGGAAGCCCGTGACTTCGATACCTTCGTAGGTGTTGTAGTCCACGCGCATGTGATGAGTACAGGGGTTATTGACGCTGATGGTCTCCTTCCTGGCCGGATCAAAAATCACGATGTCGGCGTCACTACCTACGGCAATCGTGCCCTTGCGAGGAAAAAGCCCAAACGTTTTCGCAGCGGCCGTGGAGGTCAACTCGACGAACTTGTTCAGGGAAATTCGCCCCTGGTGGACACCCCCGTTGTACACCAATGCCATCCTGTTCTCCACACCGGGCGCGCCGTTGGGGATCTTGGAGAAGTCATCGATACCGAGCACCTTCTGATCCTTGAAACAAAACGGGCAGTGGTCGGTGGCCACGGACTGCAGATCGCCAAATCTAAGCCCCCGCCACAGCTCATCCTGGTTCCACTTCTCGCGAAGCGGTGGTGTCATGACGTATTTCGCACCTTCGAATTCAGGCTGCTCGTAATAGGAATGGTCGAGAAAGAGATATTGGGGGCAGGTCTCCGCAGACACCGGCACGCCGCGACTCCGCGCCAGCGTGACCTGCTCGAGCGCATCCGCGCAGGACAGGTGCACGATGTATACCGGAGCACCCGCCACTTCCGCTATCGAAATCGCACGATGTGTGCCTTCGGCTTCCATTCGCGTTGGCCGGGTCAGCGCATGATGTTTCGGGCTGGTCTCGCCCCGCTTCAATGCATGTTTGACAATCTCGTCGATGACGATCCCGTTTTCCGCATGCATACAGACCACGGTACCGTCCTCTCCCGCCTTGCGCATGGCGCGGTAGATCGTCCCGTCGTCGGCATAGAGCACGCCAGGATAGGCCATGAATAATTTGTAGGACGTAATTCCCTCATCCGCGAGGTGCCTCATTTCCCAAAGCCGGTCGTCTTCAAGATCGGTGATGATCATGTGGAACCCATAATCTATCGCGGTCTTGCCCTCGGCTTTTTCATGCCAGGTATCCAGCGCCGCCAGCGAAGATTCACCCTTGGTCTGGATCGCAAAATCGATGATGGTCGTTGTTCCGCCGTGCGCTGCAGCACGCGTGCCGGTCTCAAAGTCGTCGGCAGAAGTGGTGCCGCCAAAGGGCATGTCCATGTGCGTGTGCGGATCCAGCCCCCCGGGGAAGACATACCTTTCGCTGGCGTCGATGACCTGGTCGGCTTCGATATCCAACCTCTTTCCGATCAGTGAAACCGTCTCGTTCTCAATGAATACATCGGCATGGTAGTCGTCCACCGCCGTGATGATGCGACCATTCTTGATCAGGATCGACATGCTCAGGCCTCCGTAATACTGGAATAGCTGTCCGGGCGCCGGTCGCGGTAAAACTGCCAGGTATTGCGCACCTCGCGAATCAGATCAAAATCGAGGTCGGCGATCAGAAGTTCAGGCTCATATTCACTGGCCTGGGCCACGATTTGCCCGCGGGGATCGGCAAAATACGAGGACCCATAAAATCTGCCGATGTTCCAGGGACCTTCCTCGCCGATTCGATTGATTGCAGCCATGAAGTAGCCATTGGCCGCTGCATGGGCGGTCTGCTCCAGTTCCCAGAGATACTGACTCAGCCCAGCCACGGTAGCCGATGGGTTGAAAACGATTTCTGCGCCGTTGAGACCCAGGCAGCGAGCACCCTCGGGGAAATGTCGGTCATAGCAGATATAAACACCCACTTTGCCGTAGCGCGTGGAAAAAACCGGAGAGCCCAGGTTGCCGGGTTTAAAAAAGAATTTCTCCCAGAAGCCCGCCACCTGCGGAATGTGATTCTTCCGGTATTTCCCCAGGTAGCTGCCATCGGCATCGATCACCGCGGCGGTATTGTAGTAAACGCCAGGCATTTCCTCTTCGTAGATGGGCACGATAATCACCATGCCGAATCTTCTGGCGTATTCACGCATCAACTGCGTGGTTGGACCATCAGGAATGGCCTCGGCCATGCCATACCATTTGGAATCCTGGGAGGGGCAGAAATACGGCCCGGTGAAAATTTCCTGGAAGCACAACATCTGAACGCCGGCCGCGCCCGCCTCCTCGATATAAGGCAGATGCGCCTCAATCATGGCTTCACGGTGCGACTGGCAATCAGCATCCGTGTCCAACTGGTTCTCAATCTGGACCAGAGCCGCTTTAACTACTTGAGACATGAACGTCCCCTCATGGAAATCAAGGACTTCAGAGTAACATGTAAAGCTCGAATCACGAAAAAGCCCCGTCGTTTCCGGAAGGCATCGACGGGGCTCTATATAACCGCTGCCAGGCCGGGCAGACCGCCAGGCCCCGCGAGCGTCGGTCTACAGGCTCTTGTACTTGAAACTCGCACCTTCCAATACCGCCTGGTACATGAGGCCACCTTTCACCATGGTGAAAACGCGCATCCCGTTTTGATACCCGCTTGCGGTTGAACTGGACTGATTGGGTGCGCCACCACTGGCACCGGCCGCAGATCCCGTCATGGTGTTGGTTTCAGCCGAGGCGCCAGCACTCAGCGCGACAGCCTCAGCGCCTGCGCCAAACTTGAACTTGCCGGTGGTGAAGGTTTTGAATGCATCTTCAGTCTGGAAGAAAATGATCTGGCTATAAGCCTGTCCGCCCAACTGAAGACCCCATGAAATTTCACTCATCGTGGAATCGCCAACGTGCGCGCCACCCACATAGACCTGACCTTTACCCCCAGCGCCACCGATACCGATGCCACCTTTACCTATGGTAGGGAAAAGCGCATAGCCGTAAGCCGCGGAGAAATAGCTATCCGTGGCCTCAGCCGACTTGAACATCGCCAGGGCGTCGTCGAATTTGTCCGCTGACGCCGGGCCAGCAACCATCACTGCACACAGCGAGAGCATCAATATTGACAGTTTTTTCATCAGATTTTTTCCTCGGTCATGATCTTTAATAGCAGACAGGAGCATCATAAATCATGCTCGATCCCCTTACACCCGCCGCGTGGATAGAAATATACCAATCCAAGTTGCCATGATCCAGCCTCACAGCGCAACTGCGATGGGCATGCACCACTCGCCCCGCCTCGGTCAGCCGCAGATAATCTCCCTGAAGCGGTCTGGATCAATATTGCGTCCGCATAAAACCAGAACCGTTTTCTTGCCCCGGAACCGCTCCGGATGCTTCAAAAGCACCCCGACACCCATTGCAGCTGATCCCTCTGTGACCAGTCGATGTTGCATAAATATCTCGCGACTGGCCTTGGCAATTTCATCTTCCGTCAAGAGGAAGAGTTCATCGATCACTGTTCTGCACAATTCGAGCGTCATTGAATCGTCATCGATTTCACCCGCGCAAGTATCGGCCAGCGTGGGCCGTATCTCGGGAGCGACCACGCGCCCCGCCCGCATCGACTCATACATGACGGGCGAATTTTCCGGAGAAACTCCCAGTATCTCCACGCCGGGTCGCTCGCTTTTCAACCATCCGCCGGACCCGGCGATCAGTCCACCGCCCCCCACTGCGAACACGGCCACATCGAGATCGGGAAGTTGTCTCGATATCTCCAAGCCGCAGGTACCCTGACCGCCAATCACCAGTGGGTCGTTGTAAGGCGAGACGTAGGTCTTGTGTTCTGTTTGAGCGACGCGGCGCGCCTCCCGTTCGGCAGCACCCGCCTCCGCCCCATGCATGACCACGTCCAGTCCATGGGCACGCATCAGTTCCAGTCTCGATGGGTCGATATTTTCACCGACATAGGTGGTGGCCCTGTAGCCTCGCTGCCGAATGGCTTCAGCAATCGCAAACGCGTAGTTGCCGGTCGATGCCGTCAGCACACCCCTGCGCAAGTCCTCCTCGCTCAAGGCCATGATCTTGTTGGTGGCTCCCCGAAGCTTGAACGATGTGGTTTTCTGGACCAGGTCCAATTTCAGCCAGACTTCACCATCAACCGCACGACTGAATGGCAGCGAAAACTCGAGCGGGGTCTCCAGCAGATAGGGCCTGCAGCGTTTCTCGGCGTCCAGCACGAGTTGGCGGACATCGACTGATAAACTCATTTTTTAATTTCCCCTGGACTTACCCAATGGTCAAGCGAGGCCGCAGCCGATCCGGACACGCGATGCAGCCACTGACTCAAAATGCCTCATCTGTCAGCGGAAAAGATTATATTTCAGGATACATTTGATTGCGGCCACCCCATCTTTCCAGCCAATCTTCTTGCCCTCTTCATAGGTGCGCCCGTGATAGCTGATGCCTACTTCGTAAATTTTCAGTGCGGGTTTGATTGCAGCGATTTTTGCCGTGATCTCCGGCTCAAAGCCGAATCGATCTTCCTCGATATCAATCGACTGGATGATTTCTCTTTTGAAGACCTTGTAACAGGTCTCCATGTCAGACATATTGAGATTGGTGAACATGTTCGAAAGCAGCGTGAGGAACTTGTTGCCCACGCTATGCCAGAAATACAGGACACGCTCGGCATTGGCGCCTTTGAAGCGGGAGCCATAAACCACGTCGGCTGACCCGTTTGCGATCGGATCCAGAAGAACAGAGTATTCCCGCGGGTCGTATTCCAGGTCCGCGTCCTGAATGAGCACGACATCACCGCTAGCTGCCCGAATGCCTGTCCGGAGTGCGGCCCCCTTGCCCCGGTTCACCTCATGCTCAAGGTAGGTCACGCCACCGTGGGCGGCGATGGCCTCCCGACTGCCGTCGGTGGAACAATCGTTAACGACGATGATTTCTTTCTCGTAATCCAGGGGAACTGCGCTGACTGCATCCATCACCGCGGATATCGTGCGCTCTTCATTGAAACACGGGATGATGATTGAAATTTTTTGTATATTCATGAAACGTGCTGCCAAAGATTCGCGGTACCAGCCAATATCTTGGTGAACGATAACCCATCGGGACGCACGATTAAATGTCTGGTCGGGACATCTTCGAGCAAAGAGGCGTGACCCTTGAGAATTCTGGTTTCCGTCGCATACTCGCTCATTACCAATGGTTCCCAGCCGGACACGCACCAGGCCTGAGTCAGACGAATCGCAGATAGCATGTTAGGATTCAGACCAGTTCTCGAACGCCAGGCGGGCATTGCGCAGTGTATGCATCCTCACCAACCACCAGATCACGATCATGATTGAAGGACGAACCGTCGCGGTCATCATGCCAGCCTACAACGCTGAG
>CAXQNK010000049.1:0-3968 GCA_964225175.1 Candidatus Nitrosopumilus sp.
CTCCGGGCGCGCCAGCGCCAAATATGACCGATGGGGCTGTCTTCAGTACCCGGATGCGCGCAATTCGCTGCAAGGCTACCTGATTGAGGTCGACGGCGCCCTCCAGCGAATCACCAATGGGGATGCCGTCATAAGTGATCTGGATGTCACGATCGCGATACCCCCGTATCCAGGGACTGGCGTTTCCCGACGACCCACCCACCAATACGTTTACGCCCGGAGTGTAGGTCAGCGCGTCAGCCACGGTCTTGCTATTCCAGGCCTCGAAATCCTCCCGATTGGCCACCCGCACGGGTTGGGTCGATGGAAGTTGTCTGCGCCGCGCGGTGACGTGTATTTCCGGGAGTGGAAAAGGATCGATTGACGAATTTTGAGGGCCGTTTTCCGGGCCTTCGTCATCCGAAACATTGGCCAGCCCGAATAATGGCAGCAGCAGTAAAACCAAGGCCGAGGGTGACCTAAATATGAGCCTCATAGATATCCGGGCGCCGGGGCAATTCGGTGGTGCTATTCTAGCAGACCAAACTGCCGGGCTTTACAGGGCCGCGCTGACTGACGCACGAGGCAATCACGAGACCAATGGGCTTTTTGCAGAGGATCATGACCGCCGCCGCGCCGTTGCTTTGTGGTCTGGCCTGCACCCTGCCGAATGGCCAGGCTCAAGCTGCTGACCCCCAGTTGGATGCTGATTTTTTCGCCGGCAAGCGTTTAACCTACATCGTCGGGACCGTTCCGGGTGGTGGTTATGACAACTACGCCAGATTGATCGCCAAGTATCTGCCAAGGCACCTGGGCATTCGGGCCGCCTTCGTTCGCAATGTGCCAGGCGCAAGTCACTTGATTGGCCTTCATGCTCTCGTCAACGCCAAGCCAGACGGCTTAACAATTGGCACCTTCAACACGGGGCTGCTGATGTCCAGCAATCCGCTTTCGATTGACCTCAGAGAACTGTCCTGGATCGGCAAGGCTGCCTCTGAAACCCGTATTTTTGTCGTTGCAAAAAAAGAACCGCCCAATGAATTCGAAGATCTTCGCCGCCATGACCATCAGGCAGCCCTGTATGCGACATCCGGACTATTGGGCGCTTCCCATCTTCAAATGATGCTGATCGGGCAAGCGTTTCAAATGCACATTCGCCCTGTGCATGGCTTTAGCGGCTCGGAGACGCTGATGGTCGTTCTGCGAGGAGACGTGATGGGCAGTTTGATGTCGCTGACGCGGGTTGAGGCGGCCATCATGGCCGGGAAGTTGACTCCACTGTTTTATCTGGGGCATCCCCGTCCAAAATTTCCGGTCCCATCCCTCGCAACCTTTGCTGAGACTGATGCCCAAAGGGCGCTTGCAAAGCAACTGAGCTCAATGACCGAACTTGGTCGATTAACAGCGGCGCCACCCGGCCTCGGACCAGACCGGTTGAACACACTGAGAAATGCATATTTCGATACTTTAAGTGACCCTGAGTTGCTGGCAGAGGCCGAGCGGCTGAATATGCCAATAGATGCCTGGCATGGCAGCAAAGTGGAACATGAAATAGCTACATTGCCCCAACTCGCTGAAATAGCTCAGTCGGCTGAAAAAAGCGCCAACATGGACTTGAATCGCTGACGATGTTGGAAGGTTTGCTGGCAATCCTTGCTGATCCAATGATGATCGCCGCCCTGTTGCTGGCCGTCACTGCCGGCGTTTTCATGGGCGCAGTGCCGGGCATCGGGGGAAAGCTTGCAATCGTCCTTGTTTTGCCCTTCCTGCTCGGCATGGACACGACCGTGGCGGCCGTTTTTCTGCTGGCCATGCACTCCGTCATTCATACCGGCGGCCCCATACCGAGTATTCTGATTGGCGTACCGGGTAGCGGTCCGGATGCGGCGACTGTTGTCGATGGCTATCCGATGAACCGCAATGGCCAGGCGGAGAGAGCGCTCGGTGCCGCCCTGGGTGCATCGGTTGTTGGTGGAGCCGTCGGCGTGATCTGCCTGGCCGGTCTGGTGCCTGTGGCGGAGAAACTGGTTTATTTCGCCGGTCCCAGGGAACGCTTTCTGCTAATGCTTCTGGGTCTGTCGCTCGTCGCCGCTCTGAGCTCGAATCAACCGCTGCGCGGAATCATTGTTTGTTGCTTCGGTTTGCTGGTCGCGTCCATCGGCATGGCCCCGATCACGGGGACCGTCAGATTTGCAGGGGCGCAGCTTTTCCTGTGGGAAGGCGTTAATCAGATCGGTGCAATACTCGCATTTTTCGCTATTCCTGAGATTCTTTCTCTGCAATCCGACCCGCCGGCCCAGGTGGGTGGACGACTGCATCGCACGCGCAGTGAAACCTTGTCGGGGCTTCGTGATGTTCTGCGTCATCGTTGGCTGACGTTGCGCACCGCTTTCATTGGCGTGGTTGCTTCCGCTATCCCCGGACTCGGGGGTCAGGCCGCGAGCTGGATTGCCTATGGGCATGCGGTCAACTCATCAGAGCGTCCGGAATCCTTCGGCACGGGCAGAGTGGAAGGCGTCATCGGCCCCGAGGCCGCAAACAACTCCAAGGAAGGTGGCAGCCTGATCACGACGCTTTTCCTGGGCATCCCCAGCAGTTCAGGGACGGCTGTCTTGTTCAGCGCGCTGTTGGCTTGGGGGATTATGCCGGGCACACTCATGCTGTCAGGCAAAACCACGATGATCTGGATTTTCATCTGGGCGCTCTTCCTGGCCAATCTCGTTTCCGCCGCAGTATTTCTTGGCTCAGCAGGCGTCCTGACCAGGATCGTCGGATTATCGCGCGAATACCTTTTTCCCGCCGCGATTTCGCTGGCCCTTACCGGAATTTATCTCAGCGCCTTGAACTGGCAGACCTTTGTCGTTGTCTTCTTCCTGGGCGCGCTTGGAATGTTCATGAAGCTCAAGGAGTGGCCTCGGGCCCCTTTCGCTCTGGCCATCATACTCGGCGGACCTGGTGAACTCGCCTTTCGGCAGTCACAAGATATCTGGGGATGGGGGTTTCTGTTCGATCCCTTCAGCCTGTTCATATTCGCCTTGATCGCACTCAGCCTCAGATCGGGATGGCAACGCGGAAAGGCATCGTCTGAAATTGCTCAGCCGCGTTCTGCCACCTTGATGGGGGCCATTGCCATGGTGTTCCTGATGGGTGGATTGGCATCATTCAGTTATCCCGTCGCCGCAGCCGCCCTACCCGTGGCGGTGTCGGTCATTGGGCTGGCTTGCATGACCATCGCCTGGCTGAGCGAACGCAGGAAACGCCCCTCACCCGGACCAGAGACAGCGTTAATTTCAGCGCACCTGATGTCATTATCCTGGCTCGGAGGCTCCGTACTTGGCGTGATCCTTCTTGGCATATCACCCGGCCTTCCCGTATTGGCGACGGGCTACTTGCTCTTTGCCCGCGGCGTCCGTAGATTGAGTGCCATATTGTTTGGCGCGAGCATGGCATTGATCATGGAACTTTTGCTGGTTCAACTCTCGGGATTAGCCCTGTTTCGTGGACTGGTGCTGGGGTTCCTCCGTTGGTAGAAACCACCTCGTCACGAGATTTAATCCCGGTCTTTGAGCCGCTCTCCATCAGCGCGCCGATTGCGCACCAATTGGCTCACGAGCACTGTCAAAAAGGTCCGCTGGGCGGTATTTGCCTGACCTACCATTCCATTTGGCAATATCTGAGATTAATCGGCCAGATCAGCACCATCGCTGCTGATGATGATTTTTTTCCTGCGCAATTGGCGAGACTTTTTGCCGAGGGAGGACATCAACGGGTCCTGATTTCGGCCGCTGCCGACTACGGCATGCTCGCGCGCGTGACCGCCGGCGCGAGGGCGGCAGGCGTCACGCCCGAGATTACTCTTGTCGATATTTGCCCAACGCCGCTTCGACTGAATAGATGGTACGCCGAACAACTGGGCATAAGTGTTCAGACACGGCTGTGCAACATCCTTGAGTTCGAAGCGGAATCGCCCTTCGACATCATCTGCACGC
>CAXQNK010000050.1:0-20251 GCA_964225175.1 Candidatus Nitrosopumilus sp.
TCCCTACACGACGCTCTTCCGATCTGACGTAGCGCTCGTACCTGTGCTGCCCGAAAATTGTCGTGACGAGGAGATATCTCCGTGGATACAAGAGGGTACCGGCAGGCTGCAGCAACTCCGGGTGCGTTGCGAAGATGGGCTGATCGAAAGGGTCATCGCTGTTACGGGTATACCCGAGAATCAAAGCTCGGTGATGCTGAATATCACATTGCTGGAGGGGGTGTCCCATCAAGCTGTGCTCAATCCTGAGGCTACTTCCTTCCGAGTGCCCAGAGAGCCGAATTCTCGGCAAGTCATTGGTCGTTATACGGTGTTGGGGGCAGAACACATCTGGGCGGGCATTGATCATCTGTTTTTTGTGCTGGGTTTGCTGCTGTTAGTTGGCGGTGGCAGCCGGCTGATTTGGACTATCACCGCGTTTACGGCTGGGCACAGCGTGACCCTGGCGATAGTGACGTTAGGGGTTTTTGACTACCCGGTTGCGCTTATCGAATTTCTCATCGCGTTTTCTATTTTTGTGCTGGCTATTGAGCTCACGCGCGAAAGGGAGCAGTCAAAGTTGTGGCGACATCCCTGGTGGTTGGCGGGTGGCTTTGGATTGCTTCACGGCATGGGCTTTGCTGGTGCGCTGGCCGATACGGGACTGCCACAGGCAAATGTGCCCCTGGCACTTTTGTTTTTCAATATTGGCATAGAGGCTGGGCAGCTCGCTTTTATTGCGGTGCTGCTCGGGTTGGGGTTTTTGGCGCGTCGCCTGTCACCGGCGTATTCGGCATCCTGGGTTCAGCTACCCGTCGCGGTTCTGGGTATCGCCAGTGCCATGTGGTGCATCGAACGTGGCCTCGAGGTGTTGGTTTAAATCGGGGCTTAATGGCGCCGCCGATGCCAACCGTGCCAGCTCATCCGGGACTTGCTACACTTTATGAATACCAAAACAAAAGTCTGTTAAGAGAGGCATCTATGATCATCAAGAAGCGAGGCGAGGAGAGGTAAGACGGCTCGAGGTCGCGTGAACGCACGGCCATCGTCGGTAGCGGTTTGCGCACTCAGCATGTCGCTGATGGCTGGCGTGACCTTTGCGGGAATGGAGCATGGCAACGGTGAGCCGACCTTGCCTGATCCCAAGACGACTTATTCGCCTTACCTGCAGGATACTTTTCCCAATCAGGTGTTCTTTGGTGATACCCACCTGCATACCGCATATTCCGCGGATGCCGGCTTCTTTCTTAACCTGACCTAGCCTGAAAAAACTGGTCCAGCTTCTAAGTGAGTATTTTCAACTGACAGTAGGATTGATCGTTTAAGACCTGACCCAAACTAATTGCTGGCCAGGTAGTCGAAATCACAAATCGTTATCTGGGAAGAGCCTTCCATGCAGATTAATTCAGAATACAAATCCAATGACTGGTGGAAGGCACTTCGATCCAGGAAAGAGCGTAACCAATTTCATTACACAGGTGTATGGCGTAAGAGCAGAGAGTCCTATTCGTTTGACCTGGTTTATAGGGGCCATAGAATCCGCAAGGGCGGGTTTAAGACACCTGAAGAGGCTGCATTAGCCAGGGATTGCGTGATACGAGCTAATAACCTTCCTCATAAAAGGTCATTTAGCGATGATCACTTCGATTATTACGTCGATAAGTTCGGTTTTTATGAGCTGAAAGTCGACGTTTAAATGGATACCTCCCCCCTATGACATCCTGGCTTTTTGGTATACCTATGAAAAGTGCTTGGAACCCCCGAATATACTAAGTGAATGGCTTCACTCGAACGGTGAAATAGGGGATCGTCATTTCAAACGTGTCTTAATCAAGAACTCTCTGTATCTAGTGCTTTTTCCTTTTCGGAAATACATAGCAACTAAGTGTTTGCCAGTACGCTTGCCAATTGTGAATCTGACAAAGAAAAAGGGCTCGCAGTTTCCTGCAAACCCTTGAAATATTTGGCTCCCCGGGTCGGATTCGAACCAACGACCTAGTGATTAACAGTCACCCGCTCTAACCAGCTGAGCTACCGGGGAAGAGTGCTGCCTGCAACCCGGCAGGCAAGGCGCGGTATTTTCGTGGGTTTGGGTGAGTGAGTCAAGCGCTGTGCGCCCTGACCAGACAGGTGAGCACGGGCGCACTTGGCCGCTAATTGTTGAGTTGGTTCAAATATTTGCCAAGCCTGGTCAGTCAGGTATACAGATTGGCCACTCAAGTCAAGAATTTGTAAACCTTTGATTCTACAATGCCCGCACTTGTGCTGCCGGGGGTGTGCGCTAAACAAAATGCCGGGGCCAGATTGGCCCAAGCTCGCACATCCGGTCCTTGGCGTATTGCCAGTATCTGAAGATGAGGGTGTTACTGCCCCACGTGCTTTGAGGTGAATCACTATGTTGCTTTACGTGTCGCTTTTAATGGCCAGCATGTTGGCTGCCCTCATCCTGATCAGCCTGATGAGATCCATGCGTGCCCATCGCTCTGTGCCCGTGGCCGGTAAGCACGCGAGGGGTGCCCGTAACCGTCAGATTCGCTCACCGTCCAAGTTTTCAGGCGATTGGCGAGATTGGTTTACCGGCTTCAGGGGCGGCAAGGCGATCGCTGATGCACGACGTGGCAATCAGCCCCTGCACAAACCCTGGGGCTGGTAGCAGGGCCCGCTGTCATTGGGTACGCTGCGTGATGACTCACGCCCTGCACACATCGTGATCAAACTCGCTATTGCTTGATGTCCTGATGCGGCCGGAAACGGAAAGCCGGAATTGATGGGCAGCGGCTGCCTGGGCCGGGGCACAGAACGTGAAGCGCGCATTACTGCCCGGTGCGGTGCCACTGGGGAAGAAGCTCAGCCGTGTTCGATGGCGGGAACCGATAATCGAAAGATGTCCGATTCCTTCGTGGGTGCGCAGCAGTTCCTCGTTTTCTGAGCGCTGCCGATCACCGTCCGCGTCGAAAAAGCTGATCCAGCCGGAGTGCCATGGCGCGTCGTTGCAGCCCTCTCGCGGGTTGCCCGCGCACACGGTGGTGCGGGTGATGCGCCCAATCGCGATGCTTCGCGCGTGCGCGAGGTCACCTTTCAGATGTGCCGCGGCCGCTCGAATCTGATGTTGTGCGATGATTGGCCCCAGTTGGGGGCTCGCCAGCAGCAGCACCAGCATGACGATGCCAAGACACAGCAGCAGTTCGAAGCCAGTGACGCCTCTGATCCGGGCCGGGCGGTGTTGATTCATGCCTCATGGTCGCGGATGGGGAGCCCGTTGACATCGGTCGATCGATGAATTGCGGGCCGGTCATCTGGCCCCGGGCCTGTCAGCTAACCGCTCCAAGGGCACGGCCGATGCGCTCGATGCTGGTTTCAAGAACCTCCAGGCTGGCGGCAAAGGACAGGCGCAGATGCCCGGGGGCCCCGAAGGCGGTACCCGGCACCAGGCCGACACCAGCGTGCTCGAGCAGCCATCCGGCGAGGTCCACATCATCCCTGAGGTCAGGATGCGAATCGATCACTTGAGCGAAGCTGGGCAGGGCATAGAAGGCCCCCTGAGCCGCAGGGCACGAGACACCGGGTAATTCATTCAGAGCAACCACGAGATAGTCGTGGCGCAGCTTGAAGGCCGTGCGCATGTCCCGAACACAATCCTGCGGCCCGCTCAAAGCAGCCGCGGCGGCGGCCTGGGCTATGGAGCAAGCGCCTGAAGTGCTCTGACCCTGGATGACTCGCATGGTTGCTATCAGTTCCTCAGGACCTGCGGCAAAGCCGACGCGCCAGCCGGTCATGGCATAAGCTTTCGACACCCCGTTGACCACAACGACCCGTTCACTTAATTCCGGGCAAGCGTTGAGCAGGGTTCGAAAAGGCGCCTCGCCCCAATAGATGTGTTCGTAAATGTCGTCACAGGCAATCAGCAGTCGCGGGTGCTCGGCCAATACCTTGCCCAGGGCACGATATTCCTGCGCGCTGTAGACCTGGCCGGTCGGATTGCTCGGTGAATTGAGAATGATCAGCCGCGTGTTTTCATTGACTGCGCTTTCGAGTTGCCGCGGTGTGACTTTGAAGTCTGTGGACTCATAGGTATTGAGGATAACGGGCTGTCCGCCGGCCAGTTTGACCATGTCGGGGTAGGACACCCAATACGGCGCCGGAATAATGACTTCGTCATTCTCATTAAGCAGAGCCAGCAGCAGGTTGAATATGGCTTGTTTCGCACCGCAGGTGACGACCACCTGTTCGCTGCTGTAATCGAGTTGATTGTCACGGCGCAGCTTCAGGCGGATGGCGGCGTTCAGCTCGCGCGTTCCGGCAATCGGCGGATAGCGTGTTTCGCCGGCATCAAGGGCCTGTTTGGCGGCCTCGCAGATATGCGGTGGCGTATCAAAATCCGGCTCTCCGAAAGCCAAGGAAATGATTTCCCTGCCCGCTGCACGCAGTTCCAGTGCTTTCTGGTTCACTGCAATGGTCGCAGGCGGTCGAATTTGAGCCAGTCGGCCTGCAAACTTCAAGTTCATCAAATCTTCTCCCTTTAGATCTATCCATTCCTTCGGATCGCCAGAAGCCAGGCGCAAATCATAACAATTTTTCAGTCATTGCAGGCGGCGCCATCCCGGTCGGTCTGGGCAAACAAGGGATGCCATGCCTGCCGGGTCGCCCGTTATAATGAGGGTTTGGTGATCGCGCAGCCCATGTCTTCGAGCGAGAAAATCTTCAAACTGCACAGCGAGTTTTCGCCCGCCGGTGATCAACCAGCCGCGATCGAGCGACTGGTCTCGGGTCTCGAGGACGGACTGGCTGGGCTGACCTTGCTGGGTGTGACCGGCTCAGGCAAGACGTTCACCATGGCCAATGTCATCGAAAAGCTGCAGCGGCCGACGCTGGTGATGGCGCCCAATAAGACCCTGGCCGCGCAATTGTACGGGGAATTCCGGGAATTCTTCCCGGAAAATGCCGTGGAATACTTCGTGTCGTATTACGATTATTACCAGCCTGAGGCCTACGTGCCCGCCTCCGATACCTACATCGAAAAAGATGCCTCGATCAATGAACACATCGAGCAAATGCGTTTGTCGGCTACCAAGGCGCTGCTCGAGCGGCGTGATGCGATCATCGTGGCCACGGTCTCCGCGATCTACGGCCTCGGTGACCCCACGCAGTACTTGAGCATGGTGCTGCACAGTTCGCGTGGCGAGGTGATTGATCAGCGCAGCGTGCTGCGGCGGCTGGCCGAGATGCAGTACAGTCGAAATGACATGGAGTTGCGGCGCGGTACCTACCGGGTGCGAGGTGAGGTCATTGATATCTTTCCCGGCGACGAGGATGCGCGTGCTATACGCGTCGAGCTGTTCGATGACGAGGTCGAGTCCATCGCCGAGTTCGACCCCCTGACCGGCGAGGTATTGCGGCAATTGCCGCGGTTCACTATTTATCCCAAATCACACTACGTCACGCCGCGCCAGATTGTTCTGGATGCTGTCGAGGCCATAGGTGCGGAGCTCAAGGAGCGGCTGGAATGGCTGCGCGAACACCAGCGACTGGTCGAAGCGCAGCGCCTTGAGCAGCGCACTCGCTATGACATGGAAATGATGCTCGAGCTGGGATATTGCAACGGCATCGAGAATTATTCGCGGCACCTGACCGGCCGGGGGGCCGGCGAGGCACCCCCTACGCTGTTTGATTACCTGCCGCCGGATGCCCTGCTGATCCTGGATGAATCGCACGTCCTGGTGCCACAGTTGGGGGGCATGTACAAAGGCGATAGATCACGTAAGGAAAATCTTGTAACGTACGGATTTCGCTTACCATCTGCCTTGGATAATCGCCCGCTTCGTTTCGAGGAGTGGGAATCTCGATCGGGTCAAACTGTCTTCGTTTCGGCGACGCCGCGTGAATATGAGCACGAACGATCCGGCGCGGTGGTTGAGCAGGTGGTTCGGCCCACGGGGCTGGTTGATCCGGAGGTGGAGATTCGCCCGGTGGCGGACCAGGTCGATGATCTCCTGTCAGAGTGCAACGAGCGGGCTGCGCAGGATGAACGCGTGCTGGTGACCACCCTGACCAAGCGAATGGCCGAGAACCTCACGGAGTACCTTGCGGATCATGGTGTGCGGGTGCGCTACCTGCATTCGGATATCGATACCGTCGAGCGGGTTGAAATCATCCGGGACCTGCGCCTCGGTGAATTCGATGTCCTGGTGGGCATCAACTTGCTGCGTGAGGGGCTGGACATGCCGGAAGTCTCCCTGGTGGCCATTCTTGACGCGGACCGCGAGGGTTTTCTGCGCTCCGATGCTTCGCTGATCCAGACCATCGGACGGGCGGCGCGCAATCTCAACGGCAAAGCGATTCTCTACGCAGACCGCATGACGGGCTCCATGGACCGCGCAATAACCGAGACCAACCGCCGGCGTGAAAAACAGCTGGCTTACAACAAGGCGCACGACATTACGCCAAAAACGGTGGAGAAAAAAATTGCAGACATCATGGAAGGCGCCCGTGACAGCGCCCGAGGTAAAGTCAGCTCGACGCGCGGAGCAGCCGAAGAAATCGCACGATACCGGGATGCCTCACCCGCCGAATTGGGTCGGTCCATAGCAGAGCTGGAAAAACAGATGCATCGACACGCGGAGCTCCTCGAGTTCGAGGAGGCCGCGAAGGTCCGAGACCAGGTTCGTCGGCTCAGGGATGCAGTTCTGCGTGAACCCGAGGTACCTATGGCGTCAGGTTGAGAACACCATGGGGTCGCGGCATGCGGACCGGCCGCAGGCCTCGAACCCGCCACTTTCCCCTTGTGGGCAGTCGCGATGCTTTGACTTATCAGGCAAACCTTGTCGATGGTCAGGCTGATGGAGAGGTCAGCTGCGTTATTTGACCGAGACACAGCGACAGGGAATTCGGCATAACAGCGGCCGCATGGTTGCTCGGAGTGGCTTTGCTTTCGGGCAGCGTGTCTCGAGGCAAAACCAAGCAAACTGCAGAGATGCTGAACCCGCGGGGGAGACAGGGATCCTGAAAGGTGGTGATTGACCACAATGCGCTTTGTGACAAGGGAGCGGTGCTGCGTTACTGATCCCGCAATTGCTTTTCCGGCATCACTTCCCCAGGACACGCTCCTGGCGCGAAGGGGCAATCAGCCCCTTGGGCGAGGTTCAATAGGTCTGCATAGAGCCGGCGATCGGAGAGCTTGCGGGAAATCAATGCCTGGCCGTCAGTTCACCTGCACCGTGCCTGCGCTATTTCGAGCGCTGTATCAGCGCGTTTGGGGTTGCCCGGGTACCTGCACATCGATCCAGACCAGGCGATGGTCAGAAAAGCCCGCAGCTTCAGCGCCGGGTGTGCCGGCTATGGGCCAGAAGACTCCGCAATCCAACACGGTGAGGCTGCGCGAGGGCAGGGCGTAGTCAACCCTCAGGTTGCCTGCATAGCGGTCATCGAAATCCGCAGTGTCGAGGGCAGCGTCGCCCTTGTGCAAAAGATTCGCGCCCCCCTGGGCCGATGAGGCTGCCTGGCCACCCGCGCTGCCCGGCGTGCAGTCGGTGTTGACTCGTGGATGCCTCAACAGTTGATCCATTGCACTTGCGGAGGAATCACCATCGTGGGGGTCTGCATTGAGATCGCCCAGGATCACGAAATGGGCATCGGAGTCCAGCCCGCCTCGCTGGCCTGAATCGTCGACCAGGTAGTGGGCTTTGTCCCCAAGAATGTAATCGGCCCAGAGACGGATCTCATCATGATTTCGGCGGCCATTGCGGTCTTCGGAGCCGTCAAATGCGGGCGGTGTGGGATGGCTTGCGAGCAGGTGGATGCGAGCACCGTTGAATTGGATGGGCGCATCCCAGTGGCTCTTGGAGCTGAGTCGCAGACGGGACCACACATCCTCGGGATAAAACGCCTCTCCTCCCGGCGCACGGGGCTCCATCGCGCCAGGCATGGCGCTCCAGTGGAATGTCTGGAAACTTCGTGCCGAGTCGTTGTCAATCTCGATGCGAGAGAGCAACAGCATGCCGTATTGACCGGGAAAGCGGCCATACCCCCAGGCATCCCCCGGATCGCCGAGTCGTCCGTTTCCATCGAGATCCAGACCGCTGTCCAGGCCCGTATTGACCGGCGCGGCGTAGTGGTGCGGGTATTCGATGGCCTGAAGGCCGGGTCGGGCTATCGAGAGGTAGTGGGCATTCAGAAGCGCTGCCGTGTCGAGGCCCTCCTGGTAGTCCATCTCGCTGAGCAGCACCACGTCCGGCCGCACCCGCTGCAGGATTTCAGTCAATTTCAGGAGCTTGGGGTCATTCTTCGATTGCAGGCGTCGCGATAACTCGCCGGCTGATTCGAATCCCATGGCGGCATTGAGTGCGGCGATGCGCAGCGTTTGGGTGTCGAGGTGGTGCCCGGGCGCAGCGCTTGAGCTGCTCGCCGGCGTGGCGAGCCACAGCGCAATGATGATCAAAAGCCGGTGCATTGAATACCCTCCGCCGCTTGGCGGTATCATAACTGCCATTGATACGAGGGCGGACCCTTTCATGGCATACATCAAAATCATTTCACCTGGAGAAGCGCAGGGCAAGCTGGCTGACCTCTATCAACTGGTGCGTGGCCCTGGTGGACAGGTAGATCAAGTGCTGCAGATCCACAGTCTCAGGCCGCATACCCTGCGCGGCCACATGGGCCTGTACAAGGCAGTGCTTCACGACACGCGCAATGAACTGCCGGGCTGGTATCTCGAGTGCATCGGTGTGCTGGTGAGCCGCATCAATGCCTGCGCGTACTGTGACCTTCACCACAGCACGGGTTTACGGCGTCTTCTGCAGCGTTCCGAGCGCGCGCCCGGGCCTGTGCTGGAAGCGATCGATGCCGTTCTTGCCGGCACATCTTCACCGATATTCACCCAGCGGGAGCGGGGCGGTCTTGATTATGCGGCTAAGCTGACCCGCTCGCCGGGTGCCATCGAGGTCGCTGATGTCGAGCAACTGCGGGCGCTCGGATTCCGTGACGGAGAGGTTCTCGAGATCAACCAGGTCACGGCCTATTTCGCTTACGCCAACCGAACAGTGACAGGACTGGGCGTCAGTTCCGCGGGCGAAACGCTTGGTCTGAGCCCTGAGAACGACGATCGTGAGGACGATTGGTCACACGCCTGATGGGCAGTCCCTTCAGGGTGTGCAGGGCTCGGCCGGGCCGTTGGGCAATGCGTAATGGTCTGTCCCCAAGCGGTCCTGCAGAGTCAGCAGCGCCGGCTCGAGGCTTCGCCACAAACTGTCGCTGGCAGCGGGGTCGAAGGCCGCGACGCGATCTGCCTCGCCCAGGTAGTGCCAACTTCTCACCACTACCCCTAGCGGTGCCAGGGCTCCCACCAGGGCATCGAGGTTGCCGCGCTTGTCGTCCACCGTCACGACCACGGTGGGCAGGGCCGTTTCGCTGCGTTCCAGCAGGTCCAGCAGCATGTCACCCTTATGTTGTCCGGAGGTCAGGAAGACTCCATCTTCATACCGGGCAGGGCGGTTGCCGCGGCTCGGAATGAAATTTTCCGGCCAACCCGCTCGCGGCGCCAGGGCGCTGCGCCGGAAATCGTAACCGTTGCGCCGAAGTTCCCGGAATGTCTGCAGGCGGTAGTCCGTCCCCCTCGAGGTCAGGGCAATCACCCGCAGCCCGGAATCCTGGAGCACCCGCACCTGCTCTGCCGCGTCGGGCTGGGTGGGGCGCATGGCGCTGGCGTGGTAGATTGCCCCCTGCACGGCGAACCGGTCAGGTACCGTCATGGGGCCGCAGGGTTCATCGTCGGCGAGCGCCTTTTGCCACTGGTACCATTGGTCGGAGCCCAGGTCCTGTTCCATGGCCAGCAGGGTGTTGTCGATATCGAGCACGACGAGCACATTGCCGATACCCACGGTTTTCGCCAATTCGCGAGTGTCTTCAACGACTTCGGCGAGGTCCGTTGTATCACGGTCTGTGGGCAGGGGCGGGATTGAAGAACAGCCCACCATAAAAACGAATATCGCCAGGGCTGACAGGGGTGTGATGGGTTTCATAGTGTGGATGTGCTCGATTATCGATAGACGAGACTGTGCCATCACTGTGCCACGCTGGCAATCGTCTGGTCGGCGACAGTTGCGAAGCCGATGAGGTCATGGATTGATTGCTGTCAGGTCATACCCTACAATTTGCGACCCCTGCGCCCCGTGCAGGAACCAGGTTTGGAGAGGTGCCGGAGTGGTTGAACGGGCTCGCCTGGAAAGTGAGTGTACGGTGTTGAGCCGTACCGAGGGTTCGAATCCCTCCCTCTCCGCCATATAACTAATGCAAAGCCCTGTTTTTACGGGGATTTATCATTTTAAGGGCTTTTATTCCCATACTCCTTCCCATACTTTGTACTCGCGCAAATCGTCCAGGACCGGCACACCACGCCGGCGCAGCTGCGCGAAAGGCAGGAGCTGGCGGTTATTGGGCTCCACCGGGTCGGTCTGGTCGAACTCTTCCCTCAGCGCACGCACGTTCCGCAGGGTGCCTGCCTCGCCAAAGCCCCTCTCTTCCTCGAAGCCGTTGGCGAACAGCCTTTCGAGCCCGCCCGCAATGCCGGCGTTGACCAGGAACGGTGACCCACCGACAACCTGGGCAGAGGTCGCCAAGGACGCCTGGCCGGCAGCCGCGGCTGGGACTGTGCCGGTCGGTGCGCTCAGCGCCGCCGGGGTGATTGAAATACAGAATAAGGCGATGAAAAGAGAGTAGAACGACTCGCGGGGGATGCTCATTGCAGATGCTGCTCCTCCTTCCGTGTGGCGTATAGGCAGTATAAAGCACCTTTCTCGAGAATTTTGACAGAGCTGCCAGGCATTACTGGTTATTCAGACTGGCGACAACAGGCGCTGGTTCGTTGCGCTGAGTCCGCAGTGTAGCCAAAACAGCTATGACCTCGATCTGTTGGGATTCCAGCCTGTCGTATCAGGAAAGTCGAAAGGCCGCTTAGATTCACTCGGGAACTGGAGCAGTTAATGCGCGCCGGTCAGTTCACACTCAGCCATCGCCTGTCTCAAGTCGTATTGGTGCGCTCGTTGGGGGACAAAACTGGAGGGAATTCGCTGAAAAGATTCACAAAAGTGAGAAACCGGTGGCGCGCAATAGTTCTGAAAATGCAATGATCCAATAGATCAACACACTCAACATGAGCGCGACCACGATGGCTAACGAGGAGGATTCGCCAAATATCAACCTTGCGTAGCGAGGCCCGGTTTTGTCGAGTTTCCTTGCCAGGGGGGAGCAGGGCGAAGTGAATTAAAACGGTGTAGAAAATCAGAAAACCGCCAAAAATCAATTTGATGTAAAAACGGAACAGGTCAGAGCGGGCGTCAAGCGCGGGCAATTCGCCCAGTGCCACCAACGCGATTGAACCGAAACCGAAGACAGCGTAAAGCAGCATCAAGTTTTTATTCTCATTGATTTTCAACATCAGATCACCGCGCGGACAAACTGTGAATACATGGGGATGGTCTCGACAAACCTATGGGCTTGTTACTGCACATCGCAGGCAAAAGGGGGTTCAAAAGCCTGGTGAGGAGCCTCAGCATCCGAGGGTGTAAGGTCATAGCGGTACTGCGCATAGGGTAGGGCATCCTCGCCTTCAGGCACTTACTCAAAAACGTACGAATACCATGTTCCGTCAAAATTGTCCTGGAATCCAATTTCTACTTCGAATTGTCCGTCACCGGTCCGCGCGACGTGCTGAAAATATTCCATATCTTACGTATGGCAGATGTACCCAGTATGACTGATATGCGACAAGCGTTCGTGCACCTTAACCGCGTCAATCAACTCGCATTCAGGTGATTTTTTTCGATACCTGGTGCGACAATGCAAACGGGTCGTTTGTGATGCCCTTTGCCCGCGGGTTTGTCTGCCGCGACGCTTGAATCTGAAGCGCTCAGCATGAGCGCTCCTAGCAAGATTGTTATATTCATCCCAAGCCTCTCGAATTATCGCGGCGCTTGATTGTGACATAAATCGACCGGTGCGCATTGAGCGGATTTGAATTAGGAACTTTAAAGTGGCCACTTAGCCTGTTGGTCTCGTCCGGCACAATTACGGATATCCGGCGAACGAGCCGTGAAGTATCGCGATTTCGAGTTTCAGGTGGAAAAAACCATCCCCGCGAGGTTTTCGATTGATGGGGGTACTGACGTGGGAATGAACCTTGGCTTTCCGGTCATTATCCGACAACTGAAAAACCTCAGGTTCAGCGAGTTCAACGCCACGATCAACACAGTCACCCTTGAAATTTACCCGGAATCCTGATCGAGCCCATTGACTGCCGGCTATCGGCATAGTCCTCTGGGCCATGCCGAGGCCAGGGTGTCACCGTGGCGGTATCCGCGGACTGATAATGATGAGCTCAGCCCTCTAGCTCGTTTTCGAGTAATCGCTTCTTGCGTTTGCGGACATACCAATACACCACCAGCGCGAGTGCGACAATTCCCGAAGCTTTGAATCCCGGAACGATCAGCCACTCTGGCAGGTACGCGGTGTCTCCGAGGGCGATAGAAAACATGCCCACGAGGTAGTAGGTGATCGCAATGACTGAGAAACCCTCGACCACGCTTTGCAGACGCAATTGCAGCTTGGCGCGCTGACTGATTTCATCAAGCAATTTCTGATTCTGCATTTCCTGGTTGAGTTCCACACGTGTGCGAAGCAGACTCGTGGTCTGCGAGATCCGCTCGGAAAGTTCCCGCAGGTGCCGATCTGCCGCATCACAGGTCTGCATAGCGGGCAGAAACCGTCGGTCGGTCAGCTTTGCCAGCGAGGAGGTGCCTTCCCAACGACTCTCGCGAAGATCGGACAGGCGCCTGCGGGACAGTTCTGCGTACGCTCGGGAGGCGGAGAACCTGAACCCGGTCCTTGCCCTGAGGCGTTCAATTCGAGTCGACAGGGCACCGAGATGTGCGAGTGCTTTCTGATCCCCGTGCGTTTCACCGCCCTCGGTAATTCTGGAGGTCAATTCACCCAGTTCTGAGTCCGCTGTGTTGATGAGCGGCCATACCTCCCGCGCGAGGGGGAAACCAAGCAGAGCCACCATGCGATAGGTGTCGGATTCAATCAAGCGTTGACAGGTTCGACCCGCTTGGAATGATGAGAGTGCGTGACTGAAAACGAGGTAGCGAGTCAAGCCCATATCGTCCTGCCTCAGGCTCGACCAGACGCTGGCCAAGCGTTCGACGATATGGCTTCCGTACACCCAGTCCTCGCCGAAATGGGAAGGCAGTTCTGACAGTGGATTCTCCGGGGTGGGCCCACAGCGTAATTCGAGTCGAATTCCATTGATGAGATGGCCGGGTGCGGTGCGGATCAACTCTGCCCACCAATCCGGCAGAACCAACTCAGGAAAAAACCTGTCGTTGTCCTGCGGCAGGATCAGCATGTAGCTGCAGAATTCCTGGTGTGTTTCCCACCTCAGCTCGATTTCGCCAAAATGACGATAATCACAGGAATCGGATTCTGAAAAGTTTGAGGCGCCCAGCTGTTCCAGAAAGCCCCTGAAGTGCTTACGTGCGGCGCGCGTGGAGTTGCGGTCACTCGTCATCGCGAGGTGAATGATGCTGGCTGAGCCCGCGATGTCGGGGACGGGTCGAGCGTGAATCTCATCCGCCAACAACTGCCTCATGGGGTGCTGTGGGATGAAGTCCATGATGTTAATGCTCCCCTTATCTAAGATGACACCATCATATCGCATCTTTTCTGGCGCGGATATTGAATCAAGGGCAGTGGATTGGTCGTGCACGGCAGGTTAAAGGATGTGCAATGGGCGAGGTATGAAAAACTGGAATGCGCGCTGCAACAGCAGATGTGACGCCGGAATCCATGGTAAAAGTTCGCCAAATTCCGGCTCCATTGACACGCCACAGCGACTGGCTTGCCGCGGCATCGGCATGACCGGTGCGCATTAACGGGCTCCGTTCCTGAGTCAGTTCAAGCGGCCACCTGGCTTGATGCCATTGTTGCTCCCTTTGCTTTCGGCATGACCACCTCCGGTACCGGGGTCGACAAGCCAGAGCAAGGCATGGTGGCCTGGTGTTGCAGTGATTTCTCCAGTGTTTGCTCCGTCGGCGAGAAATGAGAGAGTGTCTATAATCGTCCGATCGTTATGTTTGTCGTGCTTGATACAATGCGGCGAGCGGCGTCGATAGCGCGGGCCATGACTAATTTCTTGATTATGATTGGCTTCCTTTGTTACCTGATTGACAACCCGCAATATGATCGCTTGCAGGGTCAAACAAAAAAACTCGGCATCTCGGCGGGAACCATTGGGCTGGATTTCAAAAAGATCCACTAAAACCATGCTGCGTGTGCATGGCGTGGCTTTTTGTGAACGCGTGGCCAAGGTGCAGCGGCAGTCACCTGCGAGCCGCGAATTAAACGAGCAGGCGGCACTCGCCGCGCGCAGAATTGAATGGGCCCCAAAACGTCAGCGTCATGTCTGGTTGAGATGGCGCTCATCATGGAGAAAAAGAACGCTTGACCCAGGTAAAATAGCGGTTCCCGTTCAGTACGTTCGTGCGTCCTGAAACTCGAACCAGGCTGGAGACTATTCTGCATGAGACCAAATACGCTCGGAATTGCTTTTCTTTTGGCGTTGAGCCAGTGCCCTGTCGCGGTGGGGGAGGTGATCCAAACCACGCTCAATAACGGCAACCTCGTCATGGAGGACATCCCGCCGATTCCGCAATCGATTGTCGCTGATCTGAATCGATACCAGAACACGCGAGGCGCAGGTTTCCGCGGCTGGGACAAGGATGGCCAGGGCATTTATGTCTCCACCCGGTTTGGCGACGTGAGCCAGATTCATTTTGTCGCACAGCCGGGAGGTGCGCGCACCCAGCTCACCTTTTTCGATGAGCCGGTAGGTTCAATAAGCCGGCAACCCGGAGGTTCAAACCTCGCGTTCACCATGGACGCGGGCGGCAGCGAATTTTCCCAGGTCTTCATGATCGACCCGAATGGCGTGGAGGACGCGGTCATGCTCACGGACGGCGGCTCTCGGAACGGAGCCGTTGTATGGGGCCGGAAAGGTGAGCGCATCGCCTATCAGAGCACGCGCCGGAATGGCGCCTCCAACGACATCTGGATGATGGAAGTCGAAAAGCCTGAAGCTGCCGAAGTGGTGCTTGAATCTCAGGACGGCTCCTGGTGGGGTGGGGTCGAATTCTCGCCGGATAACAGCAAGCTACTGGTTCTGAATTACGTGGGTAACATGGATTCCCGGGTGCATCTGCTGGATGTGGCCAGCAAGCAGCACCGCATGATCGCGGGTGACGCTGAAAATGGGGGCACCAATCAGCCACTCGGATTCGACCCAACTGGGCGGGGTTTCTATTTCCTGACCGACCAATATGGTGAGTTTCAGCAGTTGGCGTGGCAATCAATCGAAGAAGGCGCTGAACCTGTCATCATCACCGGTGACATTCCCTGGCACGTCGAGGGCGGTGATCTGAGCGAGGATGGAAAGCGCGCTGCCTTCACGGTCAACGAGAACGGGTTCTCCAGGCTGTATCTTATGGACCTGGCAAGCCACGAGTATCGGGCCGTTGACGGCCTGCCCACCGGACTCATCGGTGGCGTGGAATTCAGCCCGGACGGCACCCGGCTTGGCATGACTTTAAATACCTCTCAGACGCCGAGTGATTCGTACACGCTTGAACTCGGAGAGGACGCCCTGGAGCACGGAGCGCTCGTGCGATGGACAAGCAGCGAGGTTGGCAGGCTGGACACGGATCAGTTCGTTGTACCCGAGCTCATCAGCTACCCGACCTTTGACAGCGGCAGTGGAGGCCCGGAGGCGATTCCAGCGTGGATTTACAGGCCAGAAAGCCAAGGACCCCACCCGGTGATAATTGTCATTCACGGCGGCCCCGAGGGACAGGCGCGACCCGGGTTCAGCAGCACTTACCAAATGTGGCTCCAGCGACTGGGCGCTGCGATCATCAGGCCCAATGTTCGAGGTTCATCGGGCTATGGAAAGCGCTACCAGTCCCTCGACAACGGCTACAGGCGCGAAGACTCCGTCAAGGATATCGGCGCACTGCTCGATTGGATTGAGACCCAACCCGACCTGGACCAGGACCGCGTCGCTGTATTTGGTGGAAGTTATGGCGGATACATGGTGCTGGCGAGTGCCGTTCACTACGGCGAACGCCTGAGAGCCGCGGTGGATATCGTCGGTATCAGTAATTTCGTTACATTCCTGGAGAACACTCAAAGCTACCGCCGCGATTTGCGCCGCGTTGAGTACGGGGACGAGCGCGACCCAAAAATGCGCGCACATCTGCAAAGCATCAGCCCTTTGAATCATGTTGAAAAGATCAAGGTGCCGATGTTTGTTGTGCAGGGTCAGAACGACCCGAGGGTGCCTGTGACAGAGGCCGAACAGATGGTCCGCGCGCTGCGCGATAACGGCGAGTCCGTGTGGTACATGAATGCATTAAATGAAGGCCACGGCTATCGGAAAAAGGAGAATGCCGACGTGTATCAGCAGGCCACCGTGCTGTTTTTCCTGCAACATCTGGTGGCTGCGGTCAGCGAGTAATCCCTGGCGTATGGCTGAATAGAGAAGAGGATGCGTGCCACGGCGCGGGCTTTGGGGTTTAAATGTGTCGAGGCGAGCGCCGGTTGTCAGCGCTCAGACTGCTCGGCGGCCAGTTGTTACCGCGCAGTGCGTCGGGTCAATGCATCAAAAAGCCCCACCGAAATGTGGGGCTTGGTTGGGTAATGCATCACGGCAAACGCCTACTCAATGTTGTGTTGGACGGTAAAGTTCCCGCCTTGCAAGATTCCGAAGAATTCATACTCGTCATAGAAGCCGCCCGTCAGGCTTAAGGTCAGGTAATCGCCCTTGTCTGGCCCGTTGGTGTCAAAATCGCCAACGGTCACAGTCCCGTCTCCACATGCTTCATCACCCGGTTGAACACCCTGCGGACAGTAAGAGAATGACTGCTGCCCTGCGATCGCGTCGCCGCTCGGGTAACCAGGATTATCGCAATCCCAATCCGCAAAAAGAGTGGGCTCTGTATTTCGAGCCATGATGACCATGTGGCGTTTCATGGACCGCTTCTGGTTGTAAACATCTTCCCTCGGAAAACCCCGGTCATGGAATGTCATTTCAAGATCAAGAAGCACGTCTTCGCCTGACTGCGTGCATGTTCCGTTGACACCTACATTGACCCGCTGGGTGGAGTCGAATTCAGACCAGAACCAGCCCCCGCCGTAAAACACGAAACAACCCGACAGTAGAAGCGGAGCGGTCAGTACAAACAATGCCGATAAGATTTTCACTGAAGTCCCCCAATGGAATTGATGAAATCGTCGTGGAAGTCCTGATAAGGACTTTTGCAAGACGATAGTGTGGCGTCTCAGATTTGTCAATTCAATAAAACGTCTCGCACGGACTCCAGCAGCGCGGACTCGCCGAACGGCTTGGCCAGGGTTGCCTCGGCACCAACCGCGGCCGCCAGGTCGAGATACTCCTCTCCGGCAATGCGGCCACCGCCCGAGATCGCGATAACGGGAATGGGCAGGCGAGACTGTTTCACGAAGGTGATCAACTCGATGCCATCCACCTCGGGCATGATGATGTCGGTGATGATGAGATCAGGGGCAACTTCACCCATCAGCGAGATTGATTGCGAGCTGTCCGTGAATTCGGCCACATCATGCCCTTCTTCTCTTAGAAAGACAGCCAGGGCGTGACAGACGATTTCGTTGTCTTCAATGAGCATAATTTTCGCCATTCATTTGTCTCCAGTTCAGGTGCATCAGCGGACACTGCGCGATCAACAGTATCGAAGCGCCGCGCGGCCGCGCGGTAATTCCCGTGAAAACTAAAACCAGGGGTATCCGGGCCTGGATTCCGCTCCGCGATTTGTTCTGACGGTGCGCCGGTCGGGTGAAAGGACCCAGCCAATGCATTGATGTGTGCTCAGGTGCAGAGCATACGGATTTCTCGCGGACAGGATTTGACACATCAGGCCAAAATGATGACCCGACTGACCCTGTGTGGGTTGGACTGATGTCGGGACGCGCAGGTGACAGGCATCGCGTTGAAAACCTGTTCCTGTCCCGGTCGCGTAGGCAAAAATATTGCCGCGACTCCCAACGGCTCATGCATTAAATCGGATAGATCGGTATAGTGCGCATCCCGATGGATATCAGCGACCCAGAGTGTGCCGCCATGCCTACCCAGCCCGAGACCCATGAATTGACGGTTCATCCCGATTTTCGCAGTTTCATAGAACAGGAATTGTTGCCGCTGATCACAATATCTCCGGCCGATTTCTGGTCGGGGGCGGAGCGGATTTTTCGCGACTTCGGCGATGAGAACCGACGCTTGCTGGAAGTTCGAGACACGCTTCAGCAACAGATTGACCGGTATCACGAGACTCACCGTGCTGAGGAATGGGATCCCCGGACCTATCGGAGTTTCCTGGAGGAGATTGGATACCTCCAACCGGACCCGAAGCCATTTCGGATTGATACAGACCATGTGGACGATGAGATTGCAAAGATTGCGGGCCCCCAGCTCGTGGTTCCCGTCAGCAATGCCCGTTTTGCGCTGAATGCCGCCAACGCGCGATGGGGCAGCCTGTTTGATGCCCTGTACGGTAGCGATGTGATTGACCGCAGTGGGCCCTTAGCTCCGGGTGAGGCCTACAACGAGGTGCGCGGCGCCGAGGTGATTACCTGGGCCTGCGCGTTCCTCGATCGGACGTTTCCCCTGGACCGCGGAGCGCATCGGATGGTGGCGTCCTATGAGTGGTCCGATAAGCATCCGGAGCACGGTTTGCGTGTGCGCCTGCAAGACGGGCAGGTCGTGGGCCTCGAGAATCCGGCGCAATTCAAAGCGTATCGCGTCCAGGGCGAGGCCCGCGCAGTGCTGCTGTGTCACCATGGATTACACGTGGAGCTGCAAATTGATCGTGACCACCCGGTGGGTCGCGTGGCGCCAGGCGGCATCAAGGATGTTGTCCTGGAATCCGCCCTCACGACCATCCAGGACTGCGAAGACTCCGTCGCGGCGGTGGACGCGCAGGACAAGGTCAAGGTGTACCGAAACTGGCTGGGCCTGATGACCGGCCTTCTCGAAGTGCAACTCTTCAAGGGTGATCAGAGCATCACGCGTAGCCTGAATCCTGACCGCAGCTATCAGACGCCGGACGGTGACACCCTGACCTTGCCAGGCCGCAGCCTGATGCTGGTCCGCAATGTGGGTCACTTGATGACCTCAGACGCGGTGGTGCTGGATGAAGACACACCCGTATTCGAGGGCCTGCTCGATGCCATCGTCACCGTGGGTTGCGCACTGGTGGACATCCGTGGCTTGGGGCGTTTCCAGAACAGCCGCACGGGCAGCGTGTATGTGGTCAAACCAAAGATGCATGGGCCTGACGAGGTGGCGTTCACGGATCGGTTGTTTGCCGCTGTCGAGGACCTTTACGGCTTGCCTCGGTATACCGTGAAGCTTGGTGTGATGGATGAAGAGCGCAGGACGACAGTCAATCTCGCGGCGTGCATCGAGGCGGCCAGGCATCGGCTTGTATTCATCAACACCGGGTTCCTGGACCGAACGGGTGACGAGATTCACACCTGTATGAAGGCCGGGGCGGTGCTGCCCAAGGAACGCATCAAGACGCAGCCCTGGATTGCCGCTTATGAGGACTGGAACGTCGACGTTGGCATCCGCTGTGGCCTTCCCGGCAAGGCGCAGATCGGCAAAGGCATGTGGCCCAAGCCGGACGAGATGCGGGAAATGATGGAGGCAAAATCCGGGCATCCAGAAGCTGGCGCCAGCTGCGCCTGGGTGCCCTCGCCAACAGCGGCCACGTTGCATGCGGTTCACTATCATGACATTGATGTTGTCGCCTGTCAGCGTGCGTTCAGTGAGCGGCCTCTTGCGTCGCTTGACGATATCCTGTCGCCACCATTTTGTGATTCCAACGAACTGGACGAGGCCGGCATACAAGCTGAGCTCGATAACAATGCGCAGGGAATTCTGGGCTACGTGGTGCGCTGGATCGACCAGGGGGTGGGGTGTTCCAAGGTTCCTGACGTGAGTGATGTCGGTTTGATGGAAGACCGGGCCACCCTGAGGATTTCCAGTCAGCATATCGCCAACTGGCTTGCACACGGAGTGTGCAGCGAGGCGCAGGTCATCGACACCTTTAAGCGCATGGCGGCCGTGGTGGACCGTCAAAACGCGGACGACCCCAACTATCGTCCCATGGCGTCCGATTTTGACAATAACCTGGCC
>CAXQNK010000051.1:0-46805 GCA_964225175.1 Candidatus Nitrosopumilus sp.
CGTGAACACTTACAATGGCCCCATGATGCGAGCCACGCGAACTTCGAGCCGGTAAGCGATTCACGCAAGGCTATACCCACGGGGCGCCTTGCGCCCTTTTTTCGTTTTCGGCCCCGGCTCAGCGCAGCGAGGGAAAACAAGATGCCCGCGATCACCCTGCCCGACGGCAGCCAGCGACAGTTCGACTCACCCGTGTCCGTCCTGGACGTGGCGGCCGATATCGGCCCGGGCCTGGCCAAGGCCACTCTGGCGGGGGAGGTGGACGGCGTGCTGGTGGATGCGGCTCACGCGATTGAGCAGGACGCGGAGCTGCGCATCATCACCGCGCGTGACGCCGAGGGCCTCGAGATCATCCGCCACTCCACCGCCCACCTGCTCGCGCAGGCCGTGCAGCGATTGTTCCCGGACGCACAGGTCACCATCGGCCCGGTGATCGAGGACGGCTTCTACTACGATTTCGCCTACGCGCCCGGCTTCACGCCCGAGGACCTCGAGACCATCGAAGCCGAGATGCAGAAGATCGTCGCCGAGGCGTTGCCGGTCTCGCGCACCGTTACTGACCGGGCGGCGGCCATCGAGCTGTTTCGCGGCATGGGCGAGGAGTACAAGGCCCAGATCATCGCGGACATCCCGGGTGAAGAGGCGCTCTCGATTTACGGGCAGGGGGACTGGGTGGACCTGTGCCGCGGCCCGCACGTACCCAACACCTCGCACCTCGGTGCGTTCAAGCTGACCAAGCTGGCGGGCGCCTACTGGCGGGGCAATTCGGACAACGAGATGCTGCAGCGCATCTACGGCACGGCCTGGGCCAGCACAAAGGAGCTCAAGGCCTACCTGCACCGGCTGGCAGAGGCCGAGAAGCGCGACCACCGCAAGGTCGGCAAACATCTGGACCTGTTCCATTTCCAGGAGGAAGCGCCGGGGCTGGTGTTCTGGCACGACCACGGCTGGAAGATCTACGTCGAGGTGCAGAACTACATGCGCTCCCGCCTGCGCAGGGCGGGCTACCGGGAGGTGAACACCCCTCAGATCGTCGATATCTCGCTGTGGGAGCGATCGGGCCACGCGGACAAGTACCTCGAGAACATGTTCCTGACCGACTCGGAGAGCCGCAACTACGCGATCAAGCCGATGAACTGCCCCTGCCACGTGCAGGTCTACAACCAGGGCCTGCACAGCTACCGTGACCTGCCCCTGCGCATGGCCGAGTTCGGTTCCTGCCACCGCAACGAGGCGTCCGGCGCCCTGCACGGGCTGATGCGGGTGCGCGGATTCACCCAGGACGACGCGCATATTTTCTGTACGCCGGACCAGATCCAGTCCGAGGCCACGGCCTTCATCGAATTGCTCTACAGCGTCTACAGGGATTTCGGTTTCGACGACGTGATCATCGAGCTCTCGACCCGCCCGGAGCGTCGCATCGGCGCCGATGCGCTCTGGGACAAGGCCGAGGCGGCCTTGGCGGACGCGCTGGTGGCGGCGGACATCGCGTACCAGGAAAACCCCGGCGACGGCGCCTTCTACGGACCGAAGATCGATTTTTCGCTGCGCGACACCATCGGGCGCGTGTGGCAGTGCGGCACGCTGCAGCTGGACTTCAACATGCCCGAGCGACTGGGTGCGCACTATGTCGCCGAGGACAGCTCAAAGCAGGTGCCGGTCATGCTGCACCGGGCCATCCTTGGGTCGATGGAGCGGTTTATTGGTATTCTCATCGAGAATTATGGCGGCTGGATGCCCGCCTGGCTCGCGCCCGTGCAGGCGGTGGTGCTCAACATCACCGACCGCCAGGATGAATACAGCAAAAACCTGTTCCAATACCTTGAAAAGCAAGGGTTCCGGGTCGATATGGACTTGAGAAACGAGAAGATCGGCTTTAAAATCCGCGAGCACACTTTAAGAAGGGTTCCCTACCTGCTGGTTGTGGGCGACCGCGAGGTCGAAGAGGGCACCGTGTCTGTAAGGACGCGGGAGGGTGAAAACCTCGGCAGCATGACGCCCGGGGCCTTCTCGGAGCACCTCGCACAGGGTGTGGGTATGCGGGGTCGAAAAGACAGTTAACTGGAGGAACAGCACATCGCAGTCCATAAAGAAACGCGGCGAAATGAGGACATCATTGCGCCGCAAGTGAGGGTCATTGATTTCGAAGGCGAGCAGGTGGGTATCATGGCCACCCCGGATGCCCTTGAGATGGCAGAGGAATCGGGTTTCGACCTGGTAGAAATTGCGCCAAACGCCGAGCCACCGGTATGCCGGATCATGGATTACGGTAAATTCCGGTTCGAGGAGGCCAAGAAAGCCCAGGCCGCGAAGAAAAAGCAGAAGGTGACCCACGTTAAGGAAGTCAAGTTCCGACCGGGTACCGAAGAGGCGGATTACCAGGTGAAGATGCGCAACGTGCGCCGGTTCATTGGAGAAGGAGACAAGGTTAAAATCACCCTTCGTTTCCGCGGACGCGAGATGGCGCACCAGGAACTGGGTGCGGCCATGCTGGAAAGAATCAGGGATTCGCTCGCCGAGGAAGTTGTGGTCGAGCAGTTTCCCAAGATGGAAGGCCGGCAGATGGTGATGCTGATCAGCCCCAAGCGGGTCTAGTAGATCTACGGCGCGGACAGGAAACCGCGCCGAATTGAAGAAGCGATGCTGAGCAGGAAGGAAAGCGCTGTTCCGACAGCCGCTCAGGCAACGTGACATGAAACGACCCTGAAGGGTCCTAGGAGTATGAGATGCCCAAGTTGAAAACCAACCGGGGCGCAGCCAAGCGTTTCAAGAAAACCGCCTCCGGCGGCTTCAAGCGTGGCCACGCGTTCCACAGCCACATCCTGACCAAAAAAGACCAGAAGCGTAAGCGTGGCTTGCGGGGCACCGACATGATCGATGCCGCCGACAAGAAAGCCGTCAAACGCTTGCTGCCGTACAGTTAAAGGAGGGATGCAGACATGGCAAGAGTCAAACGAGGTGTGCAGGCACGGGCCCGCCACAAGAAAGTCCTCAAGGAAGCCAAGGGTTACTACGGTGCGCGCCGCAAGGTCTACCGCGTAGCCAAGCAGGCGGTCATCAAGGCGGGTCAGTACTCGTATCGTGATCGCCGCCAGCGCAAGCGCCAGTTCAGGCAGTTGTGGATCGTCCGGATTAACGCGGCCGCGCGTGAGTGTGGCTTGTCCTACAGTCGTTTCATGGATGGGCTCAACAAGGCCGAGATCGAGATTGACCGTAAGGTGCTCGCCGACCTGGCCGTTCATGATCCGGCGGCGTTTGGAGCGCTCGCAGAAAGAGCGAAGGCCAGCCTGGGTTAGTCCCGTTGCCCCGTGAACGCGGGGCACTACACGGCACCGGTGAAATGACCGATGCGGAATAACCACGAGGGAAGGGCCGGGCTCTTCCCTCGTTTTAGTTTGGGATAGGGAGAACCGTGGATTCAGTCGAACACTTACTGCAGACTGCGCGCGAGGCGATCGCGGCCTGTGATGAACCGCGGGCGCTTGATGCGCTGCGTGTGCATTATCTCGGCAAGAAAGGTGAGGTCACGGCCCTGCTGAAACAACTGGGCGGACTCGAACCCGACGAGCGCAAACGCATGGGCCAGGCGGTCAATGCTGCGAAGGGCGAGCTTGCCGGGCTCATTAATGCAAGGCGCGAGGCACTCGAGACTGAACAACTGGCTGCCCGGCTGGCGGCGGACCGGGTCGATGTGACCCTGCCGGGTCGCGGTGCTTCCCGTGGGGGGCTTCACCCCGTGACTCGAGCGGCGCAGCGCATCATCGATATTTTCGCGCACCTGGGCTTCGAGGTGGCCTCTGGACCCGAGGTGGAAGACGACTACCATAATTTCGAGGCCCTCAATTTTCCGCCGCATCACCCGGCGCGGGCCATGCATGACACTTTTTATTTTGGCGATGGCCGCCTGCTGCGCACCCATACCTCACCAGTGCAGATCCGGGAAATGAAAAAGCAGGGCGCGCCCATCCGGATCATCGCGCCCGGGAAAGTCTACCGGAGTGATTACGACCAGACCCACACGCCGATGTTTCACCAGGTCGAGGGACTGCTGGTCGGTGAGCAGGTGACCATGTCGGATCTCAAGGGTGCGTTGCAGACTTTCGTCAATGCGTTTTTCGAAGCCTCTCTGGATATGCGATTCAGGCCGTCCTACTTTCCATTCACGGAACCGTCCGCCGAGGTCGACATTGCCTGGCAGAGGAACGAGGACTCGCCAGCCGGCTGGCTCGAGATTCTCGGTTGCGGGATGGTGCACCCCAACGTGCTGGAGGCCTGTGGTATCGACAGTGAGCGCTATATCGGCTACGCCTTCGGCATGGGCATCGAGCGCCTGGCCATGTTGAGATACGGCGTCACGGACCTGCGTCAGTTCTTCGAAAACGACCTGCAGTTCCTGTGGCAGTTCCAGTAGGGGGCGACATGCGATTCAGCGTCAACTGGTTGAAACAATGGGTCAATATTGACCTGTCCCCGCTAGCGCTTGCTGAGCGGCTCACCGATGCGGGTCTCGAGGTGGACGCCATCGAGCCTGTTGCGGCCTCTTTTTCCGACGTGGTGGTGGCGGAGATCACCGCCTGCGAGCCCCATCCTGATGCCGACAAGCTGCGCGTATGCACGGTGCATGACGGGGGCGATGCCGAGCTGCAGGTGGTGTGTGGCGCACCCAATGCCCGGGCGGGCATTCGGATCCCCTTTGCCCGGGTCGGCGCAGACCTTGGCGGTGGATTCAAAATCAAGAAGGCGCGCCTGCGTGGTGTTGAATCCTTTGGCATGGCGTGTTCGGCCCGCGAGCTTGGTCTGTCCGACGATCATGAAGGATTGCTCGAGTTGCCCACCGACGCACCGCTGGGAAAAGACCTGCGTGACTACCTTGGGCTCGAGGATGTCGCCATCGAGCTTGATTTGACCCCGAACCGTGCCGACTGCCTGGGCATGATTGGCCTGGCACGCGATGTGGCGGCCTGCTGCGATGCGGAATTTATTCCGCTGAATGTGCCGACCATCGAGGCGACCATCGGGGATGAGTTCGCGGTGGAACTGGAGGCCCCCGCAGATTGCCCCCGATACGTGGGCCGGGTGATCCGTGGAATCGACCCGCAAGCGGCCACGCCCCTGTGGATGGTAGAGGCCTTGCGTCGCGCCGGCCTGCGCAGCATCAGCGCAACCGTGGATTGCACCAATTTTGTTTTGCTTGAGCTCGGTCAACCGACCCATGCCTTTGACCTTGACCGTCTCGACGGGCGAATTATCGTGCGACGTGGCAGGGAAGGTGAGACCCTGCAGTTGCTGGACGAGAAAATCGTGGAACTGGATCCCGACTTGCTCACGATTTGTGACGAAAGCGGCCCGGTGGCGCTGGCGGGAATCATGGGCGGGCTGGCCAGCGGTGTGACGGAGCAAACCTGCAATGTCTTCCTGGAAAGTGCCTGGTTTAATCCGGCCGTTATTGCAGGCAAGGCGCGTTCTGTGGGGCTGCACACCGACGCATCCCACCGGTTTGAGCGCGGCGTTGATCCCCAGGGACAGGTCAGGGCCGTGGAGCGATTCACGGAGTTGCTGCTTTCCATTACAGGTGGCGAAGCCGGTCCGCTCGTGATCGCTGAGTCTGCCGGATTCCTCCCCGAATCCAGGCCCGTGCCCCTGCGGCTGGAGCGCGTGAAACTGGTTCTGGGCAGCCAGCTCGATGCCGTAGAGGTAGAGGACATTCTCCGACGCCTTGGCATGGAAGTCAGCGGTGAAGCTTCGGGCTGGCAGGTGAGGGCGCCCAGCAGGCGATTTGATATCGCCATCGAAGAGGACCTGATCGAGGAAGTGGCCCGGATCCATGGCTACAACCAGTTGCCCGCAACGCCGCCCGCCGGTGAACTGCGCCTGAAAACACAGAGTGAGCGTCATGTGCCGCCGATGCAGCTTCGCGAGACCCTTGTGAGCGCGGGCTATCACGAAATCATTACCTACAGCTTTGTGGACCGGGAATCGCTGCGCGCGCTGGGTCTGGATCAACAGGTACTCGAATTGGCCAACCCCATTGCATCGGACATGGGCGTGATGAGAACGGCGCTGTTGCCGGGTTTGCTCACCGCGCTGGCGCGCAACCAGCGCCGTCAGCATGACAGGGTGCGCCTGTTCGAGACCGGCCACGTTTTCCTGCAAGGGGATGAACTGGTCGAGGTGGAGCGAGTGGCGGGGGTCGCACAGGGCCCGGCCTGGCCGGAACAATGGGGCCAGGCGTCCAGGCCGCTGGATTTCTATGATCTGAAAAAAGACGTGGAGCGCTTGTTGGAATTACGCGGGACTGACGCCGCGGCTGCGGATTTCAGGGCCGTGGAATTGCCCTGGCTGCACCCCGGGCAGGCTGCTGAACTGATCATCGACGATTCACACGCGGGCTGGCTGGGCGCACTGCATCCGGCAATGGCGAATGATTTAGGCCTCAAGGGAGACGTGTTTGCTTTCGAGTTGGATACTGACAAGGTACTCGAAAGAGAAGTACCATTCGCGAAAGAGATTTCACGTTTTCCGTCCGTGAGAAGGGACTTGGCGTTCATCGTGCCTGAGGGTGTACACTATCGGGAAATAAGGGAGTGCGTCACCGATATCGCAGGGCATTTACTCTCGCAAATGGTGATATTCGATGTTTATGCAGGCGCGAACGTTGAAAAAGGGTACAAAAGCATAGCTATTGGCTTGATTTTACAAGACGTTTCCTGCACTCTTACAGATGAAGTCGTTGAACCCATGGTGGCTGCTGTCATCGCTGCCCTGGCAGATCGGCTTGATGCTCAGCACAGAGGTTAGTCATGGCGTTGACCAAAGCAGAAATCGCAAATCGCCTGTTCGACGAGGTCGGTCTGAATAAGCGTGAAGCGAAAGAATTCGTAGATGCGTATTTTGAAGTGATACGGGCCGCCCTCGAGGAGGGTGACAACGTCAAACTGTCAGGCTTTGGCAACTTCCAGCTGCGCGACAAAGACCAAAGACCTGGCAGGAACCCCAAGACCGGTGAAGAAATTCCGATTTCGGCTCGCCGGGTCGTGACGTTCCGCCCGGGACAAAAATTAAGAGCGAGGGTTGAAGCATATGTTGGATCCGGGGATTGATAAAGACCTACCGCCGATCCCGGCCAAACGGTATTTCACGATTGGAGAAGTGAGCGAACTCTGCGGCGTCAAACCGCACGTGCTCCGGTACTGGGAGCAGGAGTTCGAACAACTCAAGCCCGTCAAACGCCGCGGTAATCGTCGCTATTACCAGCGCGGTGACGTCATGATGATCCGACAGATTCGCGGCCTGCTTTACGAACAAGGCTTCACCATCGGTGGCGCCCGACAGCAACTCGAAGGGGACGATGCGCACGACGACCTGAATCGGAGCCAGCAGATCATCCGCCAGGTGAGAATGGAGCTCGAGCAGGTTTTGCAGGTCCTCAAACGCTGACCGAAGCGATCCGAACGTGGTACCGAGACGCCCCTTAACGGGGCGTTTTTTATGTCCGCGCGCGATGCCTTGAGTGCCTCATGGAGATCCAATGCCCCATGCATATACAAGCTACATTTGCCAGCAGCCCGACCACGCCCGCGTGCAGGCCAAACGGGCTGGCATCCTGGGACCACAAGGAGACTGCGACGACCAGACCGGTCACCGTGCCGGCCAGTATCGGGCCTGTCCCAATGCTCCGGAAATTCAAGCCCAGGTAGAACGCGGGGGCCACCTGGATCAGGATTTCAAATTTGAGCACCAGGAGCTTAACGAGCGTGAGCTCTTCCAGTGTCGTGATCCACACCAGCAGGGCGAGAACGCCCCAGGAGCATAGCTTTCCAACGCGTGTGAGTTCAGATTGGCGCGCTTTGGGCCTTAAATGGGTGCGGTAGAGGTCATTGGCCACCATCGAGGAAAGGGTCAGCATGGCCGAGTCCGCCGTGCTCATCAGCGCGGCCAGCAAGGTGGCGATCAGGAGACACACCACGGCGTATCCGAACCACCCCATGTTGATCAGGTCGCGCATGATCAGTGCCAGCACCTGGTCAGCAGCCACCCCCTCGAGCCCGGGGTATTGACTGGTTGCAGCGATGCCCAGGAGGATCACGGAGGTAATCGCAAACAGCGGAACGAGGGACATCAGCGCCAGGGATTTTCGCAGCGCGTGGCTGTTGCGCGCTGCATACAGGCGTTGGATTGCCTGCGGATAGACTGATGCCCCAACGCCCACCAAAACCACCATCGAGAGCCAGCTCACCTGTGTCGCGGGTCCGGGAACCGCCAATTTCTGAGGCGCCGATTCGGCCAGGTCCCTGATGGCTGGCATTAACCCGCCCAGGCGTGACTGCACAATCCACAACAGCAGTAAGAAACCGATCAGCAGAAGCAAACCTTGAACGGCGTCCGTCCAGGCGACACTCCTCAGCCCGCCCAGGTTCTCATAAACCACCATGATGAGCGCCAGCGCCAACACACCCTGGAAGGCATCGATGTGGCCGCCGGTCAGCCCTTCGACCAGGTGGCCCATGACCTTGAGCTGGGCCAGGGTGTAGTTGCTCAGGGCAAACAGCATGCACACTGATGCAAGCAGCTGAAGTGCTCGCGATGGAAAACGATATTGAATGTAATCGGTCGGGGTAATAAAGCCCCGCTGCTTCGCGAGGCGATGCAATGCCGGTGCGAACATCAGGTAGCCGGCGACGATCAGGATCATGGCGTGGAGGATCATCAACCAGGCAAAGCCCTGGCGATAGGCCTGTCCGGTGAAACCAAACAGTGAATTGCCGCTGTATTGGGTCGCAAACAGCGACAGGAGCAGAATTGCGAAGCCCAGGTCGCGCCCGCCAAGATAGTGATCTGCCAGGGTATTTTCTTGCCGACGCCGGCGTCCCCAGAAACCCACACCGAGCATTCCGAGCAGATAAAGCCCGATGAAAACCCATGCTCCGGGGCCCAACGGGAGATCAGTCAGCATGGTCTTCACCCGGATCCTTCGGCCACCAGTTCCAGGCGGCCCAGGCGGTCACGGCCGCCAGGGCAATACCGCTGGCAAAACTGGCCAGCGCCCACACAGGGATATCCCAGAGGGTCCGGGCTGCGGGTGCGTCTTCCCAATACCAGGGAACGCCCACTGCGAGAATGAGCAGAACGCAGCACAGGTAGACGGTGCGATGTCTCAGCGAGTGGCGCATGTCCCCATTGAAGAGCAACGCCCGTGAAATGTAAACACGGCTGCCTTGAAAACAAGGCGGTTGGTGAAGAGAAAACTGGTCGGGGCGAGAGGATTTGAACCTCCGACCCCTACAACCCCATTGTAGTGCGCTACCAGGCTGCGCCACGCCCCGACTCAGGCGGCGAATATTAGCGTAAACATCGGGGCTAATAAAGCCCGGGAGTGCAAAGAGAGCGCATTCCGGGCGCGACGGTAGGGCGCCTGGGCGAGAAAAACCCAGTGGGCAGGTCAGGCATGACGAGTGATCTCGCCCTTGCCATGTGAACGAATACTTTAAAAATTCGCCACAAACCCCACTTATAGATGAGGCTTTATTTTTGCGTTTCAGATATGAAATCCCGGATAATAGGAACACGCTGGTCGCACCCCGCGGTGCGTCCCTACAAGGGTCAATCAAGAGGACGGTCATGAAAATCACGGAAAGTGTTCTACGCGACATGCCTGATATTGCCAACGAGGCGAGTCCCGCTGTTGCGGGTCACCTCGCTTGGGTCGGAATGAACGAGATCGAGGTGCCCGTGCGCATCCAGGATGACTCGGGAGAGCTGATCCAGTCCACCGCCATCGTGACCGCATATGTCAACCTGGCTGACCCGGATGTGCGGGGAATTCACATGTCACGCCTGTACCTGCACATTGACAAGGCATTCCACGACCAACCTCTGAGCCCATCGACCTTACGACAGTTGCTGCGCTCGTTCCTCGACTCACACGAAGGACTGAGCGACCGGGCATTGATCCGGGTGGATTTCGATTACGTTGTGAGGCGTCCGGCACTGAAGAGTGACAACGAAGGATGGCGCCGATACCCCGTGTCCATGATCGGCATCCTCGAAGGTCAGGAGTTCAGCCTCGAAATGGGACTGGAGGTGCTGTACTCAAGTACCTGCCCGTGTTCTGCTGCCCTTGCACGACAACTGATCCAGGAACAATTCACCAGCGACTTCGAGTCTGACCGAACCGTGAGTTTTGATGCGGTGCTCGAATGGCTCGGCACCGAAGGTGGAATTGTAGCCACCCCCCACAGTCAACGCAGTGCCGCGGAACTGCGCGTCCGCCTGATGCCCACGTTCCAGATGTTTCCGATCATTGAACTGATTGACCGGGTGGAGGATGCATTGCGCACCCCTGTTCAGGCCACGGTCAAGCGTGAGGACGAACAGGCTTTCGCTCTGCTCAACGGCACCAACCTGATGTTCTGTGAAGATGCAGGCCGACGCTTGCAGACTGCTCTCAACGAAGACGAACGAGTGCTCGATTTCTGGGCACGCTGCACGCACTATGAAAGCCTGCATCCACACAATGCAGTATCGGTGATCACCAAGGGCGTGGACGGTGGTTACGTGGCAGGGGCCGGTGCACCGGTTCGCCTTGGCAGCAGTAGCGCGGAGGGCTGAGGACAGCCGCCCATGCGCTTGAAGGGCTGCGTATGCGGCCCGCGCGAGTGGTTACGGGGCGGCACGAGTAACTACGGTAGGGTGGTGCGGTCTTTCGAGGTGCTCACCAATCTCTGGGGGTCCACCCTTCGGTCCAGCCAGTTCATTCTCCAATCCAGATGCGGGCCGCTCGCGCGCCCGGTCATCCCGATTTTTCCAATGGGCTCCCCCTGCCTGACCAGCTGACCCGCCTCGACCAGCACCTCGCTAAGGTGCAGAAAGGTCGAACTCAGGCCCTGCCCGTGGTCCAGGATGATGGTCCCGCCCGAGTAATACATGTCGGGGTGTGTAAGGGTGATCAGGCCATTGGCGGGTGCAATCACCAGTGTGCCGGTCGGCGCGGCGACGTCCACTCCGAAATGGGGCCGCGCGGGTGTGCCATTGAGAATGCGCTGGCTTCCATAGACGCCTGAAATCCGGCCCTGGGCCGGCCAGATGAAACCCTGTGCGTAATCATCGTCCGTGGACCTCCTGGCCCGGGCGGTCCTGATCATTGCGGATTCTTCGCGAATACGCTCCGCCGCCTCCGGGTCTGGCGTCACGGTGCGCTGCGGTACCCCATCGACGCGTTCGAGGGCGTAGTCGCGCATCTTGACGTCCAGCGGCACGCGAGTGGGACCGTTTCCGGGCTCCTTCACGTCCAGTTGGCGAACGCCCGTCTCGTCGCGCCCGAACCCCAATACAAATCGTCCCGTGCTCGAAACCAGCACCTGCGAACCGTCCAGGGTGATCGTGCTTCCAGGCTGGGCCTGCCCGAATATCAGCCCGCCCTGGACCGGCTGGCCCTCCAGTTCGAAGCCGAAGGCGGTGTGTGCGACAAGCAACAGGAAGAGCACTGCCCGCATGAGCTAGAAAACGATCTTGAGGGATTGTCCTGGACGGATGACCGAATCTTCGGCCAGTCCGTTCCAGCGCATCAGGTCATTGAGCTTGATGCGGTGTTTGCGCGCGATGCTCCAAAGCGAGTCGCCATTCTGGACCGTGTACTGAACTGTGCCTGATCGCGGGGTGTTTTGCCGGGGCGGGGCGGGGTTCTTGAAGACGACGAGTTTCTGTCCGACGCGCAAGCGATCGGGGTTGGAAATCTTGTTCCAGTTCTGTAACTGGCGCACAGACACGCCGTATCGCTGTGCGATGACCGAGAGGCTCTCTCCGTTTCTGACCCTGATTTCAATGCGGTCCGCGGCGATCAGGCCCGACTGGAGCCGCTGCAGTTCGGCCGCCGCAGCGGCGGAGTGCGGATCGATCAGTAACTGTTCGTCCCTGGGCAATCGCAGTTTCTGGCCGGCACGAATCATGTCATTGTCGAGACCGTTGGTGGTCTTGATCACCGAAACGGGCACGTGATGGATCCGGGCCAGTCGAGAGAGTGAATCTCCCGGCTCGACGGTGACCTGGTCCCATTTCATCAGGTTCATGACATCCAGAGAACCAAGCTTTTGTTCGAAAGTACGCGCGTTCTCGATGGGCAGGACGACGTGATATGGTCCCGCCGGCGACGTGGCCCAGCGGTTGTACCCCGGGTTGAGGGAAAACAGCACGCCAATGTCCACTTCGGCCAGTTGCGAAACCAGCACCAGGTCGACCTGGGCGCCCGGGTCGACTACGGCGATGACCGCTTGGTCCGGGGTCGGTGGTATCGTAAAGTCATAACGCTCGGGGAACTTTATCAGGCAACTCAGGCCAAGCAATTTAGGCACATAGCCTCGGGTCTCTCGGGGTAATCTCAGATTCCAAAAGTCTGCAGGCCGTCCAGCAGCCTGGTTTTTTGCTACCAGACGGGCAACCCGGTTTTCACCGCTGTTATAGCCAGCCAGTGCGAGCAGCCAGTCTCCGTCGAATTTCCCGCCCAAAAACTCAAGGTAATCAAGAGCAGCCTGCGTGGATGCCCAGACGTCCCGCCGCCCCTCGTACCACCAGTCCTGTTGCAGCCCGTAATGGCGTCCCGTGCTGGCGATAAATTGCCAGGTGCCCAGGGCTGCACCGTGCGAGTAGGCGAAGGGGTCGTAGGCTGATTCGACGATCGGGAGTAATGCCAGTTCACCGGGAAGATCACGCGCTTCGAGTTGCTCGGTAATGTAGTGAATCCAGGGTTGCGCCCGGCGAAACACGCGCGCCATATAGTCAGGGCGCTCAGCGTACCAGCGCGACCAACTTCGGCTGATCTCACGTTCGTCGCAACCCGGCAAAGCAAACGAGTGGGTCAGTCGCTCCCAGACGTTATCATGCAGGTGCGGGTCAGCAGGTGCGACGGGCGCAGTGTCTATCGGCTGACTGGGGATGAACAGGAAGTCATCAATGGTCAGCCCCGTGCCGTGCGGCAATGCCACGCCTGCGATCCAGATGGGTTCCTGCACGAATACTTCGGATTCGACCTGCTCGACCTGCGGCGCCGTGGCGCAGGCGTTCAAGATCAGAAAAACGAGTACCAGGCAGAGTCGCAAGCGCACAATCGCTCCCGAGAATCAGTTGGGCGGCCCGCTATTATGCGGGATGCGCTGACGCGGTCAAGTCAGGAATGAGTGGCATCGTGGCTCAGAATCGGTCTTTCCATGACCGGATAACGGCCATTGTTGAAGCCCCGGGCTGGGCGCTGGCATCCTTTTTCCTGGCTGCGGCGACCACCGTCGGCTCGCGCGTGCGCAGAAACGGATTGGCGGCCAGTTCCCGGCCCAGCGTACTGGGCAGCGTCATTTGCCCTTTCATTCTCAATGCATCGATCCGGGCGCTCATCGATTGCAGTGCATCGTTACCGGGCTCTACTTCAAGAGCGAAGCGGGCATTCGATTGAGTGTATTCGTGGGCGCAGAACACCAGCGTTTCGGGCGGCAATTCGGCAAGCTTATCGAGGGATTGCTGCATCTGCTCCGGGGTCCCCTCGAAAAGGCGACCGCAGCCCAGGCTGAAGAGGGTATCTCCGCAAAACAGCATGCCCTGCCCAAAATAGGCGATGTGCGAGCGCGTGTGGCCAGGCACTTCGATTACCGTGAATTCACAGCCGAGCACCTTCACGGTGTCTCCCTGCGTGACCCTCAGGTCCGGTCTGACGATGCGTCCATCATGCGGCGCTACCACGCGCGCCGGCCAGTGCTCGAGCAAAGCGGGAATTCCGCCGACATGGTCGGCATGGTGATGAGTGACCAATATGGTGTCGAGTTCCAGCTTGTGCTCTCGCAAACAGGCCGTGACCGGCGCATGATCGCCGGGATCGACGAGCGCGCATCGGCCTTCGGCGTTTTTGAGTAGCCAGATGTAATTGTCATTGAAGGCGGGTATGGCGCTCACCTCAATGGAATGGTTGATCATGGTCAGCTGCTCCTCGGGGGGCTGTTGAACGGCGCTCATCGCAGGGCTTATGCTTACGGTTTGGGAGGCGCGAGTCAATGGAAAACGGCATGAATAGCACGAGGATTCGTAAAAAAAGACACGATCGCTCCCTGGAGCGTTTGCTTCGATTCGCCGTGCTGCCCGAAATCGCGCAACGCCGCCCCGGGCGCTTGTTGGTCATTGCCCCCGACCCCGAGGCATTTGGCGTGCTGAAAGGCTGGTCTCCGCTGTGTCTGCATTCCAACGGCTTCGCCCCTGGTGATCCGCTTCGGTGTGAACTGACGCAATTGCCTATCCAGGATGACAGCATCGATGTTGTATTGCTGCACCACCAGCTGCAGTCCGGGCAGGAACGGATTTTACAGGAGGCATGGAGGATTCTGGTTGCGGGCGGAGATTTGTTTGTTTTGGGGCAGGGGGCGCTCAGCTGGCGAGCCCGCTGCGGCAGAGGGCGGGAGTTGCCAAGGTTAAAGGTGCTTCCCACCTGTCAGCGTTTGCGACACCGCGCATTTGCGATTGAGCGATGCGCAGCCCACGGAGTATTGGGCGCCCCGGTTTATGGTGAACGGCGCTGGCAACGTTGGTGGTTGCCGCCGCTTGCCGATACCGTGGTGATTCACGGACGGCACAGTGTGCTTCGGCCCATCGTGCGTTCGATTCGTTTCCGCCGGCCCAAGGCCATGGGTGTTCGGTCACCGGCTGCCGACAGCGTGTTCAGGGAAACCGAGTGACGGGATCAGTTGAGTTGTACACCGATGGTGCGTGCAGCGGGAACCCCGGACCCGGAGGGTGGGGTGCCGTCTTGTTGTGGGGCCATCACCGGAGAGAACTCTCGGGTGGCGAGGCGGAAACCACCAATAACCGCATGGAACTGATGGCGGTCATCCAGGGCATCGAGGCCTTGAATCGAGTGACCCGGGTCAATATTCACACCGACTCCACGTACGTTATGAAAGGCATGACAGAGTGGATCGGGGCCTGGAAGGAACGCGGTTGGAAGACGGCGTCCAAAAAGCCGGTCAAAAACGCTGATTTATGGAAACGTCTCGAATCAGCCCTCATCGATCACCACGTACAATGGCGTTGGGTCAGAGGCCACAGCGGCGTACCAGAAAATGAAAGGGCTGATGAGTTGGCCAGAAACGCCATACCCGGGAATTGAACTATGCGACAAATTGTACTCGACACGGAAACCACGGGGCTCGAGCCGGAAAAAGGCCATCGCGTTATTGAAATCGGCGCCCTAGAGCTCTCAGACCGCAGATCGACTGGCCGGGAATTCCATGTCTATATCAACCCGGAACGGGACATTGACGAGGGTGCGCTTGAGGTGCACGGCATTACCCGGGAATTTCTCTCGGACAAACCAAGGTTCGCTGAAATCGCCGAGGAGTTCCTCGATTTTGTGGCGGGTGCCGAACTGGTAATTCACAACGCTCCCTTTGACATGGGATTCCTCGACTATGAGCTGGGGATGGTCGACCCGCAGGCCCCCTCCTTCAGTGCACAGATGACCGTGCTCGACACCCTCGATTTGGCACGCGATCTGCATCCGGGGCAGAAAAACAACCTGGACGCCTTGTGTCGTCGGTACGGGGTAGATAACAGCAATCGCAGCCTGCACGGCGCTTTGCTCGATGCGGGAATTCTCGCTGACGTCTATCTTGCCATGACGGGCGGGCAGACAGATCTGGGTTTGAGCCTGGAGAGCGTGGCTGAAGATGCTGAGCGTGACATGGCTGAAGCTTTCGATGCGCGACCAGCACTCAGGATACAGCGCGCGAGTGCCGCGGAGCGCGAGTTGCATGCCGCACGGCTGCAGGCGATTGTCGAGGCATCGGGGCAGTGCATCTGGCCCGACAGCGACCAGGACTGATTGGGGGTCAGGAGCGCTTCAGTTCAGGGGGCGGCGAGACCCATGTCACTGCCCGGGGTGTAACGATGAGCCGTGAGTACCGGGTGGGAACGGGTGTCCATCCACATCAGGATTTCGTAGTAGTTGCGTATATTTTTGACGTATGTCTGCGCTTCCCGGCCACGGGCGTAACCGTAACGGGTCTTCGTGTAGTAGCGCTCCTGGGCGAGCAGGGGCAGGCGTTCGGCGACGTCATTCCAGTGATCCGGGTCGCCACCCTGGCGTTGGGTGAGCACGCGGGCGTCTTCCAGGTGACCCCAGCCCATGTTGTATGCCGCCAGGGCCATCCAGGTTCGGTCGGGCTCAGCGATGCGCGACGGAATCCGGGCATGCATTCTCAGGAAATACCGTGCCCCACCGTCAATGCTCTGCCCCGGGTCGAGCCGGTCACGCAATCCGAGTTGCCGGGCCGTTCTTTGAGTCAGCATCATGAGCCCTCGCACGCCGGTGGGAGACTCGGCCTCTGGGTCCCAGTGAGATTCCTGGTAGCCGATCGCGGCAAGCAACCTCCAGTCCATGCCATAGGCCCGGGCCGTTTCTTCGAAAACGGGTAGGAAGCGCGGCAGTCTCTCCCGTACCTGCTTCAGGAACTGGTGCATGCCGACCGGATCCAGTTGGTGGTTTCTTTCGCTGAACTGGCGTTGAATATCCGCGACGCGGCCCTGCTCATGGGCGAGGCTGATAAACACATGGGCCTGGTGCGCCAGGGTGTCGTCGTCCCCGGCCGGGAATGCCCAGCCATGCGCCTGCGGCTCTGACAAGGCAAACCCGGAGGTCAGGCGTGGATAGTAACTTTTATTGATTTGGAAAATGCTCGAATCCACGAGCGTCATCTCGAAGTCGCCACGCGCAATCAGGTTCATCACGTCCTCGATGCCCGCATCTTCGAGCGAGGTCCAGGACAGCCCTTCGATGCCCTCTGAGCGTTGTGCAAGTAATTCTTCGTAACTGGAGCCGGCGATGACAGCAATTCTTCGGCCTGCCAGGTCCTCGAGAGTCCGCGGTCGCGCCAGGCCGCGACGGTAAATGACTTCGATGTGAGTTTCCGCGTAAGCAGGACCAAATCGAAAGACGCGCTCCCGGGCCGGCGTTCGGGTCAGGTTGGCAGCGATCAGGTCTCCCTGCTGGTTATTCAGTAACTGCGATAACTGTCCGAACGCTGGTGCAACGCGCACCTCCAGGTCCACGCCCAGGAAGTCAGCAAACCCGCGCACGAGCTCGTACTCCGGACCGGTGTCGCCCTCGGACCCAATGAAGTACGAGCTGGCCCCGTTGCGAGTCAGCATCGTGATGTGTCCACGCTGCATAATCTGCTCCAGCTGGCTGGGGCGATCATGTCCGGAAATCAGGAAAGGGAAGACAACGACTGCTATGAGCAGTCGGGTCAGGTGGTCACGTTGTCGTTGTGATATGCCATGTCTCAAAAGGCTTCCTCTGTTGGCTGCCTCAGGGCGATTAGACGATTATACATTATTCAGACTATTTCTTATATGTGTTTACATCATAATGAAATAACTAGAATTTTGACCAGCATGCCGCGGGCAATTTCTCACCGGCTGCGTCAAGTGTCATTGGGGTGCACAGGGTGTTGCCCTGCTTGTCCTTGAGTTGATCGCCGCGCGCAGTGGCCGTGAGCAGGTACGTGCTCTGGGTGGCGGTCACGGCAAACGTATACTTACCATGCGTGGGCGCCGGGATGTTGGCAGTGCCCGCATAGGTGGGATTGCTGGCGCGCCACACTTCCTGCAGGTTACCCCAGTTCATCAGCATGCGCTGGGCCTCCGTTCGCTGAGCCTTTCGTCCATACTGTGTGTAGTTGGGAATGGCCATCAACGCTAAGAGTGCGACGATCCCAACCACGATCATGAGTTCAACCAGCGTAATGCCCGCGAAGCGCGAGAGAGGTTGACAACACCAGTTTCGTCGGTTCATACAATGTCTTCCCAGGTCGCATTGCCGAAAGCTTGCAACCGTCGGCAAAAACGTTGCTTTGCCGTAATTCTACTCACTTGAACCCTGTTTGACCACTTCCGCGAGGGCTGCAGATGCCTGCAAAAACTACGCGAAAGGTCGCTTCGCATGCCACGCGCCGGATCGTGTCAGGATGATCTGGAGCGTAGAATCCCGCGTGGTAAAAGGTCGCGGTAACAACATGCATGGTGCTCGGGGCACACACGGACAAGGTTACAAGGCGTTCAATGACCGGACCAGCGGTATCGATAGTGGGACCGGTGGGCGGGTATTGTGACTCCCTAGACCCGCCGAATCCTTATAATTAGCTTGCGAGCATGAATGACGTGGCTCTCGGAAAGCTATGAAAGCAGAATCGAAAAAAGTATCACATCCGGCCCACACAGAGCGCGGGGTGACCATCGTGGAATTGATGATCACGGTGGGCATTATTGCGGTGGCCATTGGGCTCGTCACGCCGACGATCCAGACCACGCTGGAAAAGCGCCGTCTCGTGCAGGCTGCGGAAGATATCGCCAATTTCGTGGCGGTCGCTCAATCTCTGGCGGTAGCCACCAATGAGCCCGTCACCGTGATGTGGGATGGCGCGAATGGCCACAGCGCTGATTTCTGTTTTGGAGTCAGTCACTCTACGGCCAGCCCGTCCTCCGCGCCCTGTGATTGCAACGTGACCAATCCGGCGACAACGGGGTTTTGCGAGGTTGATGGAACGCCATATCGCCTGTCAAAGGATGACTTTGTGAAAATCAGCAGCGAGTTCTTGCACTTACGGCCCGCTGACGGCAGGTTCACTTTCGACCCGATCCGGGGCAACCTCGGTGCATGGAGCGATGTTGAGATCGTGGACGGGGACTGGCTTTTCTACATGCATTCATCAAATGCCACCAAGGTTGGAGGTGTTCGATTGTTCGAGTTACAGATGCGATTAAGCCCGTCGGGTCGATTCAGCATTTGCACCGATGATGATCGCTTGATGCTGATCGGGAGTTATCCGGTATGTTGAGACGAAGGACGCAATCCCATTACCAGAAAGGCATGACCCTCCTTGAACAGATGGTGGCTCTGGGTATCAGCACGGTGGTCATCACTGCCATGGTCGCTCTGATGGGCAATACGTTGTTCGTGACTTCCCTTGACATCAAGAAGGTCAGACTTGACCAGGAGGTTCGGAGCACGGTGCAAATGGTGACGCGTGACATTCGCCGGGCGTCCTACAACGCCGAGTCGATACTGTGCTTCGGCAACATGTCCTGTTTCGACGGCACATACACCGCGGGTGGTTGGGGAAGCGACCTGTCGTGGCTTGATCTCAGCATCAACGCAGCCAATGATTGCGTGATTTTTCAGATGGACCGCAACCACGACGGCAACCCCGGCAACGATGCCGCGGCGGGTTTTCGGCGAGTCACCAGCAATGGCGTCGGTCGCATCCAGATGTGGGTGGGCTCGGGCTCGGAGACAGACCCTACCTGCACCACCGGGAGTTCCTGGGTCAACCTGACCAACGATGACGTGATCGACGTCACCGAGTTTTTGATCTGTGACACGATCAGCGCCAGCGACGCGCAATGCGACGATCTCGAGGCAGGTGCTGACGATCCCGACTTGCCCGACACCCTGAGCTTTTCTGACGAAGTTCAGCGCGACGGTTCGTTTCAATGGATGCAGCAGATTCGCATCGTGCAGGTGGTCATGCGTGCTGAGTTGGTGAGCGATTCAGACATGAGCACCAAGATCGTAGATCGGATTCGCGTGCGCAACGACCGAATTTCCAAGGAGATAATCCCATCAGCCACAAGCTGACGGACCGGTAAGGACAGATAATCCAATATCACAATGAAAAGCATGAACGGAGCGCTGATCCAAAAAATGGAATCTCTCACGCACAAAAGAGCGGCCTACCCGGCATTCATACGCGGCTTCAGAGCGCGACAGCAAGGCGCGCTGACCATGATGACCGCCGTGTTGGTCCTGCTGGTCATGACGCTGATGATTTTCTATAGTGCACGGACCGGGCTGTTTGAGCAGCGAACGTCCGGCAACGAGGCCAGCTCGAAGCTGGCTTTTCATGCCGCCGAGGCGGGAATAGACCACGCCATCGAATTCCTGCTTGCAAACACCGCGATGATCAATTCCGCCAGCGAGGATGTAAGAACGGACGGCACGGACGGCTGGCTCTCAACAGCCGGGCAGAGGTGGCACAAATGCTCCGAGCACACCGCGGACTATGACGATGAAACGAGTGCGACGGAGATCGCTCATCCGTGCCGGGGCGAGTCCAGCGACGCGCGGCGAAGCGCCAGTTACTTCTACTTCTTCGACGATCCCGATCAGACGGGCGAAGATCAATATGCCATCCAGATGGATTCAAACCGATTTCTTGGCGATGGCCAGCGCGTTGATGTATACGCACTGCTGTGTCGAATGGTCATCGACAACTCAGCGGCGGTTCCCTTCTCGCGTTGTGCGTATCACGACGAATCGGGCATGGGTGGTCTGGACAAGGTGATGGTGACGCTGCTTGCGAGAGGGTCTTCGGACTGTTTCGAGAATCCGGATTCAGGCGCATTGTCCTGCCGCGGCCAGGCCTTGGTGGTGGAACCGGTTTCCAACTTCAGTGCGCTCAATGGCCCGCCGCCCTCGGTGCCCCTTACCGCCAGGAGCACGATGCCCGATTCCGGGTCATCAACGATTCTTACCAACCCCAACGCGGGCGGCATGGGTGTGCCCATTTCCGTGTGGGCGGCGTCGCAGAATGCATGCCCAAATGACCCCACCCTCCAACTCTCCACGGGCAACTTCGAAACCTGTCATGCGCACGAATTCTATGACAGCGACGTCGAGCCGGCCATTCCGCTGGCCGTTGGCTCCAACGCGTCGTGCGCGGAGGGTCCGCTGACCTACACCTCTCAGGGTAGTGTCATTGAAGGTTATGACATGTTCTGGGACGCAGCATTCCCTTGTGACGTGTTTGAGTACTACTTCGGTATTCCGAGGAGTTCCTACAACATCATAAAGAACCAGTCCATGGTGATTGGTCCGAGCGGTTGTGGTGACCTGACAGAGAATAGCTCGGGCATGATATGGGTGACCCCGAAAAACGCCGATGGCAGCACTGCGACCTGCGACCTCGGCGGGAGCAAATGCAGTTGGCAGGCCAATGATCTGTGCGTTGGATCTGCAGAAAACCCGGTCGTGATCGTAACCACGGCGAACACGAACATGAACGGCAAAACCCGTATCAGCGGGATTGTGTTCATCACCGATGCGGAGGACGGCTGGCCGGGCGACAATGTGAAACCCAACCTGAGTATCCAGGGTGGCGCCATGGTGCATGGCGCCATGGTGATCGATCTGCCCAAGGTGGTTGGCAACCCCAACAATTTCACCTTCAACGGTAATTTCAAGTTGATTTACGGTGCCAGCAATATCGTCAAGGCCCACGGCGCTGGAAACATAGGTGCCTTGATGGGGGGATGGACGGATTTCCCGAAATGTTGGTACGCACACCAGGCAGGTTGCCCATGAAAACGCGAAAGAACATGACTATGAAAACGCAAACGACACGTTTTGATCGAGCAGGCAAGAGAATGACTCGCCCGCTGGAATCGGGCTTTAATCTCATCGAAGTGCTTGTTGCCGTCGTGGTGTTCGCGATCGGTATGATGGCCCTGGCGCAGTTTCAAAGCGACCTGACGCGGAGTAACGCTGCTGCGATCAATCGGAGCATCGTGACGTCGATCGCCGAGGAGATGCTCGAAGAGCAACATGCCTTCCGCAGCATGGGCAGTTACGCGGTGAGCGACCCCCTGTACGGCTATGCTACTTATGAAGACCTGGGCAAAGATTGGGCTGCGTGCCCCGAAACCAATCGACTGACGACTACCTCCGTGTGTCGCACCAGCAACGTTTACCTGGACGACGCTCTGTTCGAAGAATGTGATCTCAACACCTGCCTGGATCGAGGGCAGCCCATGACACTGGGTGTGGTGGAGATGGTCACGGACTACTACCACGATCACGACAACAACGCAGCTGACAGCGATGGTTTTTCTACCACCAACACGCTGGAGAAGTACTATTCGGACTTCAAGGTCTACACCGTGCAAATCACGTGGGCGCAGCCCGGGATGCCCGGCTGGTGGTTAAGCGATTCTCAGTCGCTGGCCGCTGAAGCCGTGGGAACAGATGTGATTACCGTAAGCTCGATATTTAAATCCGCCGCTGCACAAACGGCTGCGATGTCGGTCGTTACCGAGACCAACAATAATCAAATCTCACCTCTCAAGGATTACACCCCCGGCCTGCGGCCGGACGTGGTCGCACTGAGCCTTGGCGATGACCGACTCAAGGAGGCATTAACGCCGTTGCCGGATGTCACCTCGGTGGGCGAGTACGTGGAGACCGATTTTGATGTGATTACCTACGCTCAGACCCTTGGCGACTCTGTGTTCCTGAGGCTGGAAAATTTCAAATCGGTGACTTGCCAGTGCGAGCTCGGCGACGCAGCTGGCAGTCTGACAGGCAGCGGTCGCCGGCCGACTGTGTGGGCAGCCGATGAATACGAGGTAGGGGAACTTGTAACCAAAGTGGTCGGCCATGAGGCAACGAACAATCAAAGCGTCTACTGCGACATCTGCTGTCGCGATCACCATGATTCTGCTACCGATACTTCCGCTGGTGAGGACGCTAATGACGACGGACGCTATCAATACAACCCCTGGTTGCCTACAACGGCTTACAACTCAGGGGGAAACCACAAACATTACGGCCGCAGCCCCTCGGGAGGGTTGACTGAAGCGTTGGCGGCCGGAGATTTGTACGAGGAGTCCTGTCGCATGGTGAGAGTGGATGGGTATTGGCGACTGGCGCACGACTTTCGACGTGAGGGGCTATTCACGTTTGACCGGGATTTCTTCCTGTCCGACAGCAAGGTGGGTGCATACACAACTTACGTGACCGACAGCATGACAGACCTCGTTCAGGCCATAGGCACGACGTCGGAATACTACTACGCAACGACTCAAAGCGAGTTACCGGCACCTGCTGCGGGTGTCGTCTCGGCTCAAACGACGCTGCCTACATTTGATGCGCAGACTGAACAACAGCTCAGCTCCAGGGGAGTATATCTGGATTTTATGAGCGCAGAATTGCGCGAGGTGCTTGAGTGTCTGGACTCGGAGAGAAACCTGGCGGGCGGAAGCGTTGCCTCTTGCTCTGGGTGTGAATCAGCCCCGGTTGGCGGTTCTTGCCTGGTCGGTAACTCGATCAAGCTAGACGTGATTGGCAGCGATAACTTTCTGGAGGCGGTTCCGTTCTTCGAAGTACAGATGACCAAGCTCAACCGGTGGAACGAGAGCCCAGCAGGCGCCCCGGTCGACGTCACTAACGAGGCGCTGGCAGATAACAATGCTCACAGCCGCGGAAAGGCTTTTCAGACTGGGGGCTATGGGACGGCGGTGGTAACCACCGCCAGCCACACGGGAAACATCGGATTTACCGACACCGATCCGATCGATCCTCTCTATTCCAGTAACCTGAGTTCCACAACCATAAATGTCATATCTTCAGACACGGTACCGCCCCCACCGCCGGGGAGCAATATCGTGGAGGGTACAATTGCATCCGCAGTCGGCGGCGTTCAGGCTTCAAAGGTAGAGATCACTCCCACGGACGCCACGTGTAACCGGACGAGCACCGGTTACAAGTGCTGGCTGACGGGGCCAAACCCAACACTAAAAGTTACTGGCTATTTTAAAAGGAACATCAGTCTTAATGCCTGCCATGTCACTTCACCAGTGGGTGGGCCCATTATGAGTTCGACCGTGTTCACTCCAGACCCAGAGAACAGTCCGTTTCTGAAGGAAACGACGTTTGACTTGAGCGGGGCAGACTCTACCGGCCTGTATATGAATGACATCGTAATCAAGGATGCTGCTTGCTAGAACCTTCCTATAACAATAATCACAGGAGCTAGGGATGCATTGACCGCCTCGGAAGGGGCGGTTTTTTTTCGTCTGGGTTAGAATTCAAACATGACGATACGCACGCGATTTGCACCGAGCCCAACCGGCGTGCTCCACGTTGGCGGTGCGCGCACGGCCCTGTTTTGCTGGTTGATGGCCCGGCAGTCAAACGGGGTGTTTATTCTTCGCATTGAGGACACGGATCTTGAGCGCTCCACGCCGGAGTCTGTCCAGGCCATTCTCGACGGCATGGCATGGCTCGAGCTAGATTATGACGAGGGTCCCGTATTTCAGACGAAACGGTTTGAACGTTACCGTGAAGTGATCGAGAACTTGCTGGCCGAGGGTCATGCCTACCATTGCGGCTGTTCCAGGGAGCGACTCCAGTCGCTCCGTGAGGAGCAAATGAAGGCGGGTCTCAAACCCCGCTATGACGAACATTGCCGCGACTCGAATCTCGCCGCTTCGGTGGGCAAGTCGGTGGTCCGATTCAGAAACCCCAAGGAGGGAGCGGTAGAGTGGAATGACGAGGTCCGTGGGCACATCCGAATTGCCAATGCTGAACTCGACGACCTGGTCATCGCCCGCCCGGATGGTTCACCCACCTACAACTTTACCGTTGTCGTCGACGACTGGGACATGGCGGTCACGCACGTGGTTCGAGGAGATGATCATATCAACAACACCCCTCGACAGATCAATATCTACCGGGCACTCGGCGCCAGCGTGCCGAGTTTCGGCCATGTTCCGATGATTTTGGGTAACGATGGCGCTCGATTGTCCAAGCGCCATGGCGCTGTGGGTGTCATGCAGTATCGTGACCAGGGGTATCTTCCCGAGGCGCTGAAAAATTATCTCGTCCGACTGGGCTGGTCCCATGGCGACCAGGAAATTTTCAGCACAAAGGAAATGATTGATCGATTCGACTTGTCGGAAGTCAACCGCAAAGCGGCCGCATTTGATCACGACAAGCTCAACTGGCTGAACCAGCACTACATCCGTAGCTTGCCTGAGGAGCGGGTGGTGCCGCAGCTTGCCTGGCAGTTTGAACAGCTCGGGATCGACCCATCGCTTGGCCCGTCTCTTGAAAACCTGATTTCCGTTCAGGGTGAGAGGGTCAACACCTTGTTGGAGATGGCTGAGGTCAGCCGAGTATTCTACGAAGAGTTTGATCACTTCGATCCCGGGGCCGCCAAGAAGCACTTGCGACCTGTGGCCGCCGAGCAGTTACAGCTGCTCTACAGCCGGCTCGAGAATCAGCTGGAGTGGCACCCGGAGCGCCTGCACGAAGTGATCCACGCCACCGCAGAGGAACTAGAGGTTGGAATGGGGAAAGTAGCCCAGCCATTGCGTGTGGCGCTGGTCGGAAGCGGCGTGTCCCCGTCGATAGATAAGACGCTCTGGCTCTGTGGCCAGGAACGGAGTCTGCAACGCATTCGGCGCGCCTTGGACTTCATCGCCATGCGGGTATCGAACGCCTGATGTCCAAAGTCGAGCGCCTGTATCACCTGCACAATATTCTGAACCAGCGGAGAACGCCGATTTCCCGGCATGAACTGATGGATCGGCTTGAGTGCTCACAAGCCACCCTGTATAGGTTGGTCGCCGAGCTCAGGGACTTTTTGGGCGCGCCGCTTGAGCAAGACCCGGACACCCGTGGCTTTTACTACGATCGCTCCTACCAGCAGCCTTTCGAGCTGCCGGGAATCTGGATCAGCCCAGACGAGTTACAGGCGCTGTTGACGGCTCGGCAACTGCTGGGCAACGTGCAGCCGGGTCTGCTTGAAGGCGAACTGGAGAGCCTGCAGGGGCGAATTACGCACCTGCTGCAGCAAAAGGGCGTCGAGCCGGAGACGGGAAGCTCTCGCATTCACCTCCAGGCCGTGGCGGGCCGCGCGGTGCCCACGCACTTGTTCCAGGACGTGCTGGGTGCCCTGATCAAACGGCTCCGTCTGCACATCAGCTATCACGGCCGCGGACGAGATGAAGTCAGTGAGCGACAGGTTTCGCCGCAGCGCCTGACCCAGTACCGAAATTCCTGGTACCTCGACGCCTGGTGCCACTCCGCGCAGGGCCTGCGATCGTTCGCGCTGGAGCGAATCCGTGAGCAGGAGGTGCTTGAAGAGGGCGCCAAGGACATCCCGGAGGACCAGCTCACCGCGCATTTTGACGATTCCTATGGCATCTTCTCGGGCGCGCCAAAGCACACGGCCTCTCTGCGCTTCACTGCCGAGATGTCCCGCTGGGTCTCAGACGAACAATGGCACCCCGATCAGAGGGGAGCGTTTGACGGCGAGGGAGCCTGGTGCCTGGAGGTTCCATTCAGTGATGCCCGGGAACTGATCATGGACATCATGCGCTACAGCCCGGGCGTGGAAGTCCTTGCGCCCGATTTCCTCAGAGAGGCCATACTGGATGCGGCCTCGAAAACGGTTTCGGCTTATAAAAACGCCTGAATCGTTCGCTTCTCAGGCTTTGAGAATCCCGCATGGTTTACTGACGGCAAGTCGTAAGACAGCCGTCAAGGAGAACATCATGCAAGAACATTTTTCCGTAATGCTGCCCGGTTCAGGCGGAACCCGAAGTCAACGCACCGAGACTCCGTCCCCGGACAAGCGCGCTGAGTGGGGCACCGACGGTGCACGCGCTTCATCGCCCTTGCGTTTGTTGGTCGAGACGATAGGTCAAGCCGTTCTGGGGACAACCCTCCTGGTTGGATTGATGGCCCTGCCAACTGTCCTGGGTCGCTTGCTGGGTGTTGTTTAAATTTCCCGCGCGGGTCAGGCCGCTTCACTGGCCAGGGTCTTGGCCGGCCCTTGTTGGAGTGCCAATCGCGTGTGCTCGACGAGCAAATCCACTTCCTCGCTGCTCATGTTGAAGTGAGGCGTGTATCGAAGCGAGCTGGCGCCACCATGAATGACGTTAATGCCGTTTTCGCGCATGTACTCTTCGGTTGACCCGTTGCCATAGGCCTTGAAGCGGCGTTCATCGAGCTCGGCGCTGACCAGCAAACCGGTGCCCTGCACCTTGGTGATCTCACCGTCGAGTTCGTTTTTGAGTGCTTCCAGTTTCTCTACCAATTCCTCGCCGCGCTCGACAATATTGCGCCGCAGCTCGGGCGTGAACTGATCAAGTACCGCGACAGCGACGTCCATGGCGCGCGGATTGGTCGTCATGGTATTTCCGTAGACGCCGGTTCGGTAGAGTTCCGCTGTCCGCTCGTTCAGGGCGAGCACGGACAAAGGATACTGGCCCGCATTGATGGCCTTGGAGTAGGTCTCCATGTCCGGGGGCGGGAGGCGCTCGAAGCCGGGGTAATCACACACAGACAGGCAGCCCTGTGTCCGTAACCCGGCCTGGATTGAATCCACGAGCAGCAGGGAGCCGTGTTCCAGGGTCAATGTGCGGGCAAGCGCGTAGAATTCCGGGTCTATGCTCATTCCGGGGTTGCCTTCACCCATCACGGGCTCCATGAAAAAAGCCTCGATGAAACACGGGTTATTGTCTGCGTACTCAAAGACCTGCGCGAGCTGCTCACGATTGTTGGGTTCGACAGTAATCAGGTTGTCATGATCTCTGAAACTGGCGAGGTGCTGGCAGTAAGTTTTTCTCGTTGAATCAGAAAAGTGCGCCGGCCGGTCGGTTCTGCCGTGAAATGCGCCCTGCAAACCAAGAATCCTGATCGGCTGGCAGGCGTGATCACCCCCCGGGTCGGTCTGCAGTTTTGCGTTGATGTCCGAGATGCGAGCCGCGAGCGTGACGGCCTCTGAGCCGCTGTTGAGGCACAAAAAGTGCTCGAAAGGCTGATCTTCGCGACGGAATCCGATTTCCGACTTCAGCGCATCCACCAGCCGACGTTGACTGATGTTGGGGGTCATGATGTTGGCCATGACATGCGGGCGGCTCATGGCCTCCAGCGCAAATTCAGGCGCGTGCCCGAAGCCGAGCATTCCGTAACCGCCGCAATCGTAGATCACGGCGCCCTTGAGGGTTACGATCCACGGGCCCCGGGCGGCGAGACTCCCGTAGGGCACAACACAATCGGTGGCGTAAAAATTAATGAAACCTTGCTGCGCTTCGGCACGCTGTTGGTCTTCATCCATGGATAGCAGCTCTGCCCACGTGTCATGAAGGCGCTCCCAGTCCTCATGAGCCTTGTTGATGGCCTCGGTCAGCAGCGGATCCTGCGAAGCGAAAGCGAGTATTTCCTCATCGCTCAAGCCGCGTGTCCTGATAGCACCCTCACAGGCCCGCATCTGCAGTAATTTATCGAGAATTTCCATGACTGTATTCCGTGCGAAGTTCGATATGACGCCAGGGCTGTAAGAATACCATATGCGGTGGTATTTGCGGATGCATGCTCTGTCTCACGGATGGAATTCAAGAGCCCAGGAGACGTGTTCTCGAACCATCTCGGAGGGGTGGTCAAGGCGCGCCAGGAGCGCTGAGCGGATGTCGGGGTGGGGGGGTGCGTTTCCCAGGGCGATCGCAATGTTTCTCAGCCAGCACAAGTGTCCGATTCGTCGGATTGCACTGCCTTGCGTGCGCTGGAGGAAGGTTTCCTCGTTCCAGGAGAACAGATCCAGCAGCGTTGCTGAATCCAGCCCATGGCGCGGCATGAAATCGGTCTCTTCACTCAGCCGGGCGAACCGATTCCATGGACACACCTGTTGACAATCGTCACAACCATAAATGCGGTTACCCATGAGGGGTCGCAGTGGCTCGGGTATCGATCCGCGCAATTCGATGGTGAGATAGGAAATGCACCTGCGCGCGTCCACCTGATGAGGCCCCACGATGGCCTGAGTCGGGCAGATGTCGATGCAGCGGGTGCAGTCGCCGCAATGCCCCTTGGAGGGTTGATCCAACGGAAGTGGCAGGTCGGTATATATCTCGCCCAGGAAAAACCAACTGCCTGATTCTCGATCGAGCAAATTGCTGTGCTTTCCGATCCATCCCAGTCCCGCTTTTTCTGCCAGTGCTTTTTCCAGCACAGGCGCGGAGTCCACGAACACCCGATATCCGAAGGGGCCGACTTGCTCGGCAATTCGATCAGCGAGGCGCTGCAGGCGTTTTCGGATGACCGTGTGGTAATCGCGACCCCGCGCATAGCGCGAAACCACGCCGCGGTGGGGGTCCTCCATGACCTGCTCCAGAGGCCTTGCGTGCTGTGGCAGGTAATCCATCCTCGCACAGATAACCCGAACCGTTCCCGGCACCAGCTCTGCCGGGCGACTGCGTCGAACCCCATGGCGCTCCATGTAATCCATCTCACCGTGGTGACTCCGGTCAAGCCATCGGAGCAAATGAGGCTCGTGAGTCGAGAGGTCTGTATCCGACACCCCCAGTTTCTGAAAACCAAGCTCCTTCCCCCAACGCTTGATGTCTTGGGACAGGTGCTTCAGATCAAATCCGGATTCGTGTTTCACCGCTATAATGCATCCATGGTCCACATCGCTGACAGATTGTATACCGCTGAGCAGGTGAGACGGCTTGACCGACTCGCGATAGATGCCCACGGCATAGCCGGATACACGCTGATGAACCGTGCAGCTGTCGCTGTGTTCGAGACCGCCCGGGGTCGCTTCACATCAGCGCGGCACTGGTTGGTGCTCTGTGGGGCAGGGAATAACGGCGGGGACGGGTTCGCGATCGCCCGGCTGGCCCGCAAGGCTGGTCTCAAAGTCACCGTGTGTGCCCTTGTTGATCCCCGCACGCTCCGGGGCGATGCGAAGCGCGCAGCAGCGGATTGGATCAAGGCTGATGGCGTGATCAGACAATGGCCCCTGAGGGGGCGGGTAGGCGCGGAACTCGTAGTCGATGCGCTTCTGGGTACGGGCCTGGAGCGTCCTGTGGACGGCGCATTCAGCCGTGCGGTGGCGTGGATGAATGCCCAGGACTGCCCCGTTGTGTCTGTAGATGTGCCGTCCGGGCTCAATGCGGATACGGGTCAGGTGATGGGCTGCGCCGTGCGGGCCAAGCTCACGGTGAGTTTCATCGGGCAGAAACGGGGACTGTACACGGCAGCGGGTCCCGATCATGCGGGGGAACTGCACTTTCACGACTTGGCCACCCCGAATGCCATCCATCATGCGATCTCAGAATACGGAATCAAAATACGCGAATTATCGATATCAGAATTCCTCGGCCAGCGCCCTCGAGACAGCCACAAAGGCAGCTATGGACATACCCTTGTGGTGGGCGGTGCGCCGGGCATGAGTGGTGCGGCAACGCTGGCAGGTACAGCAGCCCTGCGGACGGGGTCAGGGCTGGTTAGCGTGGCTACGCACAAGGTCCATGCACACACATTGAATCATTCCCGACCGGAATTGATGGTTGCTGCCGTTAAAAAAGCCGCGACATTGAGTCCGCTGCTGCAGCGGGCAAATGTCGTCGCGCTCGGCCCGGGACTGGGCCAGGGCGCCTGGAGTGAAAAGGTCTGGGAGGCATGTATCGAGACCCAGCATCCATTGGTGGTTGATGCGGATGGTCTCAATTTGCTGGCACGCTCACCCAGGAAACGAAAGCAATGGGTTTTGACACCGCACCCCGCTGAAGCTGCACGGCTTCTGCAGTGCAAGACCGAAGATGTTCAGGAAGACCGGGTGCGGCAGGCCCAGCGCTTGGCGCGGGCGTACCATGCGGTCGTGGTTCTCAAAGGCTGTGGCACGGTGGTGGTCGATCAAGCCGGTCAGTACGGCATATGCGTTCTGGGTAATCCTGGCATGGCAACTGCAGGGGCCGGTGATGTATTGACTGGGGTACTGTCCGGCCTCATGGCACAGGGGTTGTCGCCCTGGCAAGCTGCCGTTTCAGGCGTTGCAGCGCACGCTGCAGCAGGTGATCGCGTGGCCTCAGAGCAAGGTGAGCGCGGTTTGCTCGCCGGCGACCTTTGCAGGGCATTGCCCCGGGTCCTGAACCCTTAGGGCGCGCGGCAGGTCATGGCTCCTGAACTTTGGGAATTCGGTGAACTTGGAGAAACCGAATTGCGGGCATTCGCTGCCCGCTTGGCCGGCGCTATGCGTTGGCCCATGGTGATCTACCTGGAAGGTGATCTCGGCGCCGGTAAGACCACCTTGTGTCGGGCCCTGATCAGGGCTCTGGGGCACGAAGGCTCGGTCAAAAGCCCTACCTACGGCCTGATGGAGCATTATTCGCTGGGCCATTATTCGGCGTTGCACCTCGATTTGTACCGCATCGGGGCGCCGGGGGAAGTCGAATTCCTGGGAATTTCGGATCTCATGGACGACTCGACGCTTTTGCTGGTTGAATGGCCAGAGCGAGGTGCAGGAGCGCTGATTCCGGCCGATATTGTCATCAGCCTGGACCATGCTGAAGACAGGCGCCGCTTAAATGCTCGATCCATGAGTGATTTGGGTCATTCGACCTTGCAGGACATTACTGATAAATCTTCTAGTTAGTTTATATATCTTGCGGTTTTTAATAAGAAACTCTTGCATTTTCATGAAAAGCAATTCATCATTGAGCTGACGACATGGAGAGTTGACCGAATTAATGAGAATACTTCGCGTCATCACAGCCGTGATCCTGCTCCACACGGTTCCTGCCATTGCAGCGGAGGTCGACAACCTGCGCGTGTGGACCGACCCCGAGAAAACCCGAGCGGTATTCGACCTCGACAGCCGAACTTCCTATCAATTATTCACTTTGCAAAACCCGAACCGAGTGGTGATTGACTTAGACGGTGCCCGGGTCAGTCACTCTTTCAAATTCAACGCGGAGCATGCCGGGGTCATCAGCGAAGTCAGAACCGGAACGCCTGAAGACGGCATTCTGCGAATTGTGCTGGATCTCGAGAAGAGCGCGAAAACAAGAAGTTTCATGCTCGATCCGACCGATGAATACGGACACCGGCTGGTTATTGACCTGTACAACCGTGCCGCGGGAGATGGCCAGACGGCGAAACGTGCCCCGGCCATGGCGCAAGCGGAACGCGACGTATTGGTGGCAATAGATGCGGGTCATGGCGGTGAGGACCCCGGGGCCAGTGGGCCCAAGCGGGTGCGAGAGAAGGATGTTGTTTTGTCGATTGCCCGACGCCTTGCCCGCACCATTGACGCCGAGCCCGGGATGCGCGCCATGCTGATCCGGGATGGAGACTATTACATTGCACTGCGGGATCGCTATGAGAAAGCCCGCCAGGCGCGAGCAGACCTGTTCGTCTCCATACATGCCGATGCTTTTCACGATTCCCGGGTCAGCGGTAGCTCAGTCTTCGTGCTCTCACGCCGGGGCGCCAGCAGTGAATTTGCCCGGTTGCTGGCCAAAAGCGAGAACCGATCGGATCTCGTGGGTGGTGTGAAGCTCGATGAGAAGGACGACATGCTGGCTTCTGTGCTGCTCGATCTGTCCCAGAGTGCAACGATGGGTGCCAGCAATGAAGTGGCGGCCGAAATTCTGTCAGCGCTCAAAACCAACGGTAAAACCCATAAGCCGCACGTGGGCAGGGCAGCATTCCAGGTGCTGAAATCGCCCGACGTACCCTCAGTCCTGATTGAAACAGCGTTTATCAGCAATCCGAAGGAAGAGAAACGCCTCACACAGCGCGAATTCCAGGACAATATGAGCCGTGCGATCGCAAGAGGAGTGCGTAATTATTTCTATCAGCGTCCACCCCCGGGAACCTGGATCGCAGCCAACCGGGCGGGCGGGCGCTACGTCGTGGCTCGGGGGGATACGCTCGGCGGCATCGCGAGCCGATACCAGGTCAGCGTGAACAGCCTCAAGCGCGCCAACAACATCAATGGTGACAAGATCCTGGTGGGCAGTGAACTGGTGATTCCAACGAGTTGAGTTTACGCTCTGCCGGCTCAATTGCTCGCAGACGGTACATTTGTCCCCAGGGCCATGCCGATGGTTTATCATCTGCGTTCGCTGATCGCCTGAAATCCCACCATGCCAATTCGCGCGTTACCCGAACACCTGATCAACCAAATTGCGGCTGGCGAGGTCATCGAGCGACCGGCGTCAGTCGTCAAGGAACTGGTGGAGAACAGCCTGGATGCCGGTGCCCGCGCCATCACCGTTACTCTTGAGCAAGGCGGAAAACGCCTGATCAGGGTCGAAGATGATGGAAGCGGAATCCCAAGAGCAGAACTGCCGTTGGCCCTGTCCCAGCACGCCACCAGCAAGATCACCCGCCTGGAGGAGTTGGAGGCGATCGGAACGCTGGGGTTCCGAGGCGAAGCCTTGCCCAGTATAGCCTCTGTCAGCAGGTTGGTTTTGTCCTCCAGAACCCCGGAACAGCAGCATGCATGGAAGCTTCGGGTTGAATCGGGTCGACCCTCGGAGTGCGAGCCTGCCGCCGGCGCGCCGGGAACCCGGGTGGACGTTCAGGACCTGTTTTACAACCTCCCGGCGAGGCGCAAGTTTCTGCGCACAGACCAGACGGAGTACGGGCATATCGACGAAATGCTCCGGAAAATGGCGCTGGCCCGTCCCGATGTTGCCTTTCAGTGGCAGCATAACGGTAAGGTGACCCGGCGCCTGGCGCCTGCTGTCGATGATTCCAGCGAGCGGGCACGTTTGGTGAGCATATGTGGCCAGGAGTTCTGGGACCATGTGCTGCGCATTGACTCAGCGGCCGGTGCGCTGTCCTTATCCGGTTGGGTCGCAGAGCCGCGCTACAATCGCCCGCGCGCCGATCGGCAGTTTTTTTTCGTCAATGGTCGGATGGTGAAAGACCGTGTGATTGCCCATGCGGTTCGCCAAGCCTTTGGTGATGTGCTCATGCATGGGCGTCACCCCGCTTTCGTTCTCAACTTTGAGCTGCCGCCAGAGGCGGTGGATGTGAACGTGCATCCGCAGAAATACGAGGTTCGTTTCCGGGATGGCCGATCGGTTCACAATTTTCTCTACGCCACCCTGCATCGCGCCCTAGCCGAGGCGGGTGTGGGCGCGGGCGCGCCGCGCCCGGGCAGCCCTGTGGGTCCCGTTGTTACAGATGGGTCAACGAGCGCTTCGGTGCCATTCCAGACTGCGGCCAGCCTCGGGGTCCGGGAACAGGTGGTTCACTATGCACAGGCGCTTTCATCGCACACAGGAGAAATTGTCACGCAGGACACTGAAATTCCTCCGCTCGGTTTCGCGCTGGCCCAATTGCATGGTGTGTATATTCTTGCCCAGAACCGGACCGGGCTGGTGCTTGTCGATATGCACGCCGCGCATGAGCGCATCACCTATGAGCGCCTTAAGAAGGGCCTGGAAGGTGAGGGGGTGCGCAGCCAGCATTTGCTCGTTCCTTTAAGTGTTCATGTCTCTGAACGAGAGGCGGATCTTGCTGAGTCGCATCATGAGCGACTTGAGCAGCTGGGTATCCGTTGCGACCGGACCGGGCCACAAAGCCTTCTGATCAGGAAAGTGCCCACTTTGCTGCTGGAAAGTGACATCTCCGGCCTGATCAAGGATGTTCTCTCCGAATTTGCAAGCGAAGGGACGAGTCAGCTGCTCGAGAGCGAAGTCGATGAGGTGCTTTCGAGCATGGCCTGCCATGGCTCAGTTCGTGCCAATCGGAAACTGTCCCTGCCTGAAATGAATGCGCTGTTGCGGGACATGGAATTGACCGAGCGCTCCGCCCAGTGCAATCATGGCCGACCGACCTGGATTCAGCTGGATATTCAGCAGCTTGACCGCCTTTTTCTGCGCGGGCGTTGAGCATGAGCGAGTCCGCCAGGCCACGCGCAATTTTCTTGATGGGTCCGACTGCAGCCGGTAAAACCGGCATCGCGGTCAACTTGGTGGAACAATTTCCACTCGACATCATCAGCGTGGATTCAGCGCTGGTCTACCGACACATGTCCATTGGCAGCGCAAAACCCGATGCGGAAACGCTGCGCAGGGCACCGCACCGGCTGATTGATTTGATCGACCCGATCGAGGCCTATTCCGCGGCCAGGTTTCGCGAAGATGCCCTGGCGCACATGCGGGACATCAGTGCCGCGGGTCGCGTACCTCTGCTCGTGGGTGGCACCATGCTGTATTTCAGGGCCCTGCAGCAAGGGCTGTCCAAGCTGCCTGCTGCGGATGCGCAGCTGCGCTCAGAGATCGAGTCCGAGGCACGGGACTTGGGCTGGCCGGCGCTGCACGAGCAGTTGCAGGATCATGATCCCGTGGCGGCAGAAAGGATCAACCCCAACGATCCCCAGCGAATACAGCGTGCCCTCGAAGTGTTTCGACTTACGGGCCAGCCATTGAGTGAGCTGCAGAATGTCGCTCGTAATCCCGATTTTGATTACGAGACCCTGAAACTGGTTGTCTGCCCAGAATCTCGAGGCGCGTTGCATGATCGCATCGCTCAACGTTTTCAGGTCATGATCAGGGAGGGCTTTCTCGAGGAGGTTAAGGCGTTGATGTCCATGCCTGGTCTGAATGCGGATCTGCCGGCCATGCGGGCGGTGGGCTACCGTCAGGCCTGGGCTCACCTGTCTGGCGAGTTGGACGAGGACGAGTGGATCGAGCGAGCAACAGCTGCAACGCGCCAGCTGGCCAAACGACAGCTGACCTGGCTCCGCGGAGATCCGGACGCTGTGTGGTATGATCCGACGGAACCAGGTGTGGTCCGTGCGTTGATGAAATCAGTCAAATCATTCTTGAATTTGGTCGTATGAGAACCCATGTCGATTCTGGTAGTCAAACACGACAGAAATAAGGAGAAATGACCATGTCAAAGGGTCAATCACTGCAGGAGCCATTCCTCAACGCGTTGCGCCGTGAGCGGGTTCCTGTTTCGATCTACCTGGTGAATGGCATCAAGCTTCAAGGCCAAATCGAATCTTTCGATCAATTCGTCGTGTTGCTCAAGAACTCGGTCAGCCAGATGATTTACAAGCATGCCATTTCCACCGTCGTGCCCGCACGGAACGTGAAGGTGTTCGATGAGGAAAGTGAGCAGGCATAATCTTGTTCGAACGGGCTGAACGCTCGACCCGAGCGATCATCCTGCACCCGGTTTTTCCGGGAGAAGGCCCTGAGTCGCAGGACGAGTTCTGTGAATTGGCTCGGTCGGCCGGCGCAGAAATCGTTGCCGTTATCACCGCACCCAGAAACCAGGTAGACGCCCGTTTCTTTGTCGGAAGCGGCAAAGTGGACGAGGTGGCAGACCAGGCAGAAGCCGTTGATGCCGGTTTGATTCTTGTCAGTAAACCCCTGAGTGCCGTCCAGGAGCGCAACATCGAAAAGCGCTGCGCGAGGCGCGTGCTCGATCGGACAGGGCTCATTCTGGATATTTTCGCTCAGCGGGCCCAGTCACATGAGGGCAAGCTTGAAGTGGAGTTGGCCCAGCTCAGACACTTGTCGACCCGACTGGTGCGGGGCTGGACGCATCTCGAGCGGCAGAAGGGCGGAATTGGTCTGCGCGGGCCGGGCGAGACCCAGCTGGAAACCGACCGCAGGCTGTTAGGCGTGCGCATCAGCCAATTGCGCGCTCGGCTGGATAAAGTGCAGCGCCAACGTACGCAAAGCCGCAGGCGGCGTTCCCGCTCCGATGTATCCACCGTCGCACTCGTCGGGTACACCAATGCCGGCAAGTCCACCTTGTTCAACCAATTGACCGACGCTGAGGTTGATACCCGCGATATGCAGTTTGCGACACTTGACCCTACCGTGCGGAAACTCCGGCACGCCTCAGGCGAGCGAGTTCTTGTCGCTGATACGGTCGGGTTTGTCAGCGATTTGCCTCCCGAACTGATCGCCGCATTCAGAGCAACCCTGCTGGAGGCCAGGGAGGCTGATTTCCTTCTGCACGTGATCGATATTTCCGATCCATTCCACATGGAGAGGCGCTCGGAAGTGGAGCAGGTCTTGTCGTCGATTGGCGCAGGAGACATCCCATGCCTTCGGGTGAACAACAAAGCGGACAAGACCGATCACTCTGCGGGACAGGACATCGATGCGCGGGGTCATTCGTTTGGTATTTATGTATCTGCACTGACCGGTGCGGGCGTGGACGAATTGCGCGAGTTGTTGGTGGCGAGAATGGAGGGGGATCGGGTCATCCTTCATCTCAATCTTGGGCCGGCAGACGCCGCAGTTCGGGCGCGTTTGTTTGAACTCAACGCCGTACTTGATGAACATGCCGCTGACACGGGTGGATGGCAGATGTCTGTGCGTTTGTCCGAGCGTGATCTCACCCGGCTTGCAAGGCAAGACGATGGGCTGGGTGAATTTTGGGCTAACTGCCTTGAGAACGCGGCCGAGGATGTCGATCACGAAGATGCTGCGTGAGCATGGGACTCGTGGCGACGGGTCGCAACGTTGTACAATGCAATCGGGCGTACGCGCTCTGACTTGAATCGGGTCCTTTGTAACCCAAGTTTTGCTTATTCAGACAGTCAACTTCGATGACGACACAGGAGTAGTCAATGCCCTGGAAAGAACCCGGAAAGGGTGACAAAGATCCATGGAATTCGGGCGGCCAGCAGCCACCGGACCTCGATGACGTATTCAAAAACATGGGCGATCGCCTGAGACGCCTTTTTGGTGGTGGATCCGGCAGTAACGGCACCTCCGGCGGCGGTGGCGGGTCCGGTGGTTTGATTCCCCTTGTCCTGTTGCTGGCTGTGTTCTGGCTGGGCTGGGATGCGGTGCACATCATTGACCAGGCAGAACGTGGTGTCGTGCTCCGCTTTGGAAAATTTCACCGGACGCTGGAGCCGGGCATTAACCTGACTTTGCCGAGACCCGTTGAGGACGTGACCAAGGTCAATGTGAGCAATGTGCGGTCGATGGAAAACCGTGGGCAAATGCTGTCCCAGGACGAAAATATCGTCGACCTGAAATATTCGGTCCAATACCGGGTCAGTAACGCTCAGGAATATTTGTTCCGCGTGCGGGATCCGGACGATACCCTCAGGGAAGCCGCGGAGAGCGCACTGCGGGAATCTGTCGGCACGAACCGACTCGACTTCATCCTGAGTGGTGCAGGCCGAGAGGCGGTCGGTAATGAGACCGAGCGGGTTTTGCAGGAAACCCTGGATCGATACGTTAGCGGAATCCAGGTGACCCAGTTCAACCTTGAATCCTCCACGGCACCCCAGCAGGTGCTGTCTGCGTTTGAAGACGTCAACAAGGCGCGCGAGGATCGTGAGCGTTTCATCGAAGAGGCACAGGTCCATGTAAACAGTGTGATTCCCGAGGCTCGCGGTGCGGCGGCCCGTATCATCCAGGAAGCGGAAGGTTATCGCGATGCAACGATCGCGCTGGCGACGGGTGAGGCGGAGCGCTTCAGTCTTCTGCTCACTGAGTACCTGAAAGCACCGGAAGTCACGCGTAAACGGATTTATCTGCAAACCATGGAATCTGTGCTCGGGCGTACGCAAAAAGTGCTGATTGATGTAGATGCCAGCGGCAACGTTTTGTATTTACCGCTGGATCGGGTAACGGGAAATGGGTCCGGCTCCCTACAGATGCCGCCCCTAGTCGCGCCTGATGGTTCCGGGCAGGCAACCCCGGGCAAAGCCAGCGGCCGCAACGTGACACGGGAGAGCAGACGATGAACAGACCTGTCATTTGGATAGCGGTGCTTTTGTTGGGTGGTTTGGGCCTGAGCAGCGTGTTTACCGTCAGCGAGACTGAGTATGCGATTCGATTCCAACTGGGGAAAATCGTGCGTATGGATTATGAACCCGGCCTGCATTTAAAGCTGCCGCTGGTGAACAATATCCGCAAGTTTGATCGCCGGATTCTCACGCTCGATACCGCACCGGGCCGCATGCTGACCTCAGAGCAAAAGTTCGTTAACGTGGATTCGTTCGTGAAGTGGCGCATTTCCAACGTTGATAATTTCTACACGTCAACCCAAGGTAACGAACTCGTCGCATTGAACCGGCTCGAGCAAATCATCCGCGATAGCATGCGCAACCAGATCGCGAGCCGGACGCTGGTGGAGGTGGTGTCTGAGGAGCGAGTCAACATCATGCTCGCGATCAAGGATGCAGCCAATCGCGCCACCAGTGAATTTGGTATTGACGTGGTGGATGTGCGAATCAAGAGCATCGAGCTGCCGGAGGATGTGCGTGAGTCCGTGTTCCGCCGCATGGCGACTGACCGTCAAAAAGAAGCCAACCTGCTGCGGTTCGAAGGTCGGGAAGAGGCAGAGCGCATTCGATCCGATGCGGACCGGCAGGTGCAGGTCATCCTTGCCGAGAGCGAGCGCGATGGCCAGAAAATCAGAGGGATAGGCGACGCCAGGGCGACCGATATCTTCGCGTCCTCCTATGGCAAGGACGAAGAATTCTACGCCTTTTACCGTAGCCTTCAGGCTTATGGTAATGCCTTCTCCGGTGATAATAATGTCATGGTGCTGGACCCCGGTTCGGATTTCTTTGAGTACTTTGACCGGTATCGGAGCGGCAACAACTAGGTTGAGCAAGGCTTGATGCCACCATGGCCGAAGACTTACTCACCGCACTTGCCCTCGTGCTGATCATCGAGGGCCTGCTGCCTGGTTTGGCACCGCGCCGCTGGCTGCGTGTCATGGAGGAAGCAGCGAACCTGAGCCCCAAGGTTATTCGCTTCGCGGGTATTGCGAGCATGCTCGCCGGGGCCTTGCTGTTGCAGTTGCCCAAGTCATGATCATCGATTGAGAACAACCGGATGAATAAAAGTTTCGTGGTGCTGGGTACCCAGTGGGGGGACGAGGGTAAGGGCAAGATCGTTGATTTGCTCAGTCGTGATATGGACGCCGTGGTGCGGTTCCAGGGTGGGCACAATGCAGGCCATACGCTGGTAATAGACGGGGATAAAACAATACTCCACCTGATTCCCGCCGGAATCATGCAATCTGGCGTTCAGTGCCTGATAGGAAACGGTGTTGTTTTGTCGCTGGAAGCGCTGGAGGCAGAAGTTGAGACGCTGGAGCGGCGGGGTGTCAACGTTTGGGATCGACTCATGATCTCGCCCGCGGCCCCGGTCATCATGCCGTATCACACCGAGCTGGACCTTGCGCGCGAAGAGTCGAGGGGCATGAAAGCCATTGGCACTACTGGCCGGGGAATTGGGCCGGCGTATGAGGACAAGGTATCCCGGAGGGGCATACGTGTCTCCGATCTGTTGAATGAGAACGCCCTGGCAGAAAAACTCACCGAAGTCATGGACTACCACAACTTCGTCCTCGTGAATCGTTTTGGCAAAGACGCACTGGATGTTGGCATGGTGCTCGAGGACACATTGAGACTGGGTTCCCGGTTCGCGGGGCTGGTGGGCGATGTCGCCGGCGAACTGGCCCGGTTGCGCGCAAAGGGAAAATCGGTGCTCTTCGAGGGGGCTCAGGGTGCTTTGCTGGACATTGACCACGGCACATACCCCTATGTCACGTCATCAAATACAACCGTCGGTGGAGTGTGCACTGGCGCTGGTGTGGGGCCGGATGCGATTGATTATGTGCTTGGGATCACCAAGGCGTATACGACGCGGGTCGGCGGCGGCCCGTTCCCCACAGAACTGTTCGATGAGGTCGGCGCTCAAATAGCCGATCGTGGCCAGGAGTTCGGTGCAACCACGGGTCGTCCCCGGCGTTGTGGCTGGTTGGACGCCGTTGTCCTGCGGCGTGCGGTGCATTTGAATGGCTTGAGCGGATTCTGCGTGACAAAGCTGGATGTTATGGATGGTCTTGATTGCGTCAAGGTTTGCGTTGCCTATCTCCTCGACGGACAGCGAATGAACACACCGCCAACCAACCCGGATGACTGGGAACGACTGGAGCCCGTCTATGAGACCTTTCCCGGCTGGGACCAGCCGACACGGGGCGTGACCGATTGGGACAGATTGCCTCGCAATGCCCAGGATTATCTCAAGGCCATGGAGACCCTCTCCGGGGCCCCGATTCATATCGTGTCTACAGGCCCGGAGCGCAATGAAAACGTATTTATCGTCGATCCGCGTGATTTCTCGGTTTGAAGTCTCGCGGCAGCATATTCAAGAGTTCGGGTGAATAAAAGGATCTGCGTACTGGGCACGGGCGATCGGCCGGCCTCTCGACAACACGTTTCTGCGATCCTCGGCGATTGGGCATCGGAGCAGTTTCGCGTCGAGCTTCTGCTGCCGCGCCTGAGCGTTTTTCCGGGGAATCCCGAGCAGCGTGCGCTGAGTGAACTGGGTTACATTGATGCGGGCCTTGCGGCCGCAGACTCTGGCGCCGACGCACTGTTTATCAATACGGTCGGCGACTATGGGCTGTATCCGCTCAGGGGCTTGGTTGATATTCCCGTGATTGGCGCGGGAGAATCCAGTTATCTGGCAGCTTGCGCCCTGGCGCCGAGATTCGCCGTGGTCACCATCTGGCCGCCCAAGCTGCGGTTTCTCCATGACGATGCGCTCAAGCGCTACCAAATGACAGAGCGCTGTGCCGGTATATTCCATGTCAGCAGTGACCCCGAGATGGCTTCGACGGGCGATCCGGGGTTTATTGAGGAACTACGTCGCTGCGACCTGGGCCTTATCGAACGTGTGGTGGAGACCTGTTATGCCGCATTGAGAAACAGCGGGGTGTCGACGTTGATTCTCGGTTGCACTTGCATGTCGGGCATCAGGGACAGGCTGGCAAGAGACATTCCGGCGACAATACTCGACCCCATGCGGGTCGGCTACCAATATACCGAGTTCGCACTTCGTTCCGGTGCTCGCCATCTCCGCGATACCTATAGGGACCACGCGCCCTCGCGGGAAGAATTGGAACTGGGGGTCAATCGCGCGATTGAACAGTCAAGGCCTGGCTGAGTCGATTGCATTTTCAGCCTGTTCATTGACCATTTCTGATTCGAGCACGAGTAAAAGGTTCGATTTTTCCGCACCGTCAGTGGACCCGTAATGAATCAACAAGTCAGCGCGTTGATCCGCGGTGACATCAACGGCGTGGACCATCAGGCCATTGTTGGGGAGAGACTGTTGCAAGGTATGAGGCTTTTTTCTGAACAGGCCGGATCCTCCGTCACCGAGATGAATCGCCAGCTCCTCGGCGTTGTTTTGCAAAAGCAGGTCAGCGAGGCCATCGCGATTGAAGTCAGCCATTCTCATGGCAGGCGTGCGGGCGAACCCGGTAGATAAATCGAACTCAACGCGCATGTCGCTCTCGAAGTCTGCTGCATCCGGAAAACGGGCCAGCGCATCCAACCTGTAAGCCTGCACATCGATGGAGATACGGCCGGATAGCAGGGCGCCAATGACTCGCCCAAGCCCTATTTCGGTTGAAGGTGTGGTGATGTCGAGGGCGCCATCACCGTCAATATCGTTGATGATGGGCTCGAACTGGATGCCTTCGGATTCGATAATGGAATGGGGTCGATCGGTAAACTCGACCCTGCCGTCGCGTCGGGTCCCGATATACAGGAGATATTCGCTGCGCCGATCGAAGACTCCGCTGCTGATGGTTCGATTGGTCAACAGGTCGAGAACACCGTCGCCGTTGAAATCTCTGGCTTCCTCCAGTTCTTCAAATTCGAGCTGGCTTTGGTCCGTTTCGGAAAGACGCAGCTGTTCCATGTCACTGGCCAGCGGAATGGCTATCGAAGTTCGCAGACCTGTCTCCCGGAAACGCCCGCCGGCGAGTTGAAGATATGAGACGAGGTCTTTGTTCACGACGAAGGAAATGTCCAGTAGTCCATCGCCATCAATGTCGTCAACAATTGGATCGCGTGGGGTGTAGCTCACGTTCTTCTCACCAAGCGTCATTTTCGGTGGCACCGAAAGGCTTGAATGAATGGGCTGACTTCCCAAGCCGACAACGGCGGTCCAGCCCGCCGCGTGGGGCAGCAGAAAATCGGTCCGTCCATCACCATTGATGTCTCTTGCAAAATCTCTGGGTTTGGGCCCCAGCAGTGGGCTTCCACGGTAGAGTGTTTCGATGTTGATCATTGGCTTATGGTCGGTCGCCAAATCTGCTCTCAGGACGTACACACCCCGGTGAGTCAGAACGCAAACCCCCGGAACCGCCTGCAATGTGGAATCACATTGATCATAGAAGACCACTCCCGTGGGGAGGGGGCGCGAATCCACCGCCCGATCAGCAACGGGGTTGATCACGGAGTACATCCAGGATTCCTCAGCTCGCCCCATCACCAGGATAGAGGTGCCGGTTTCGGAGGAGAAAACAAGGGGTTCTGATTCGACGCTGTGAGCTAATTGATAACGCTTTGGTTCGAAGCCGGCCTGCTCAGACGCGCAATCGGAAGAAAACCAAAGTGATGCCAGGCTGATGCCAAGACTGAACTTGGTGAACCAGCATGTAAGGCCTTTGCGTTGCGTCCCCGCAATCAGAGCAGACCCGGTCATTGCTCGTGTACTTCCAGACCAGATCCTTGCGCCCGCTTCTGTCCCGATGTTCGTCGAAAGGTATTCATCATGTGCTCTTGAGGCAGTGGCTCAGGACCCGATTGTAGCGCCCCGGGTTGTTCATTGCTGACCGCTTTGGGTGGTGCATCAGCATGAACTGTGAATGCGGGGTGCCGGCGGTTATGCGGCTTCGCTATACTGAGCTTGCTGCGCGTTTGAGCAGTCTTGGATTGGTGCGATGAAACAATGAACTTAATGCAAACTCTGTGTCTTCTCCTGGGGCTGGTTCTGGCATCGCCCGCATGGTGCTCCTCGTGGGCCTACGAGACCCTGGAGGCAGACGATGGTGTGCCGCTGACCGTCGTGGAGAGCGGCAATCCGGACGGGCTTCCAGTCTTGTTCGTTCATGGCTACTCGCAAAGTCTGCTGTCGTGGAAACAGCAACTGAATGATGGGGTGCTCAAGGCGAAATTCAGAATGGTGGCGTTTGATCTTCGTGGGCACGGTGCTTCAGGTAAACCTTGGGGCGAGGGTGCCTACTCAGGAGAACGGTGGGCCGATGACCTCGATACGGTCATCTCGGGAAAAGCGTTGGATAAACCGGTTCTGGTCGGTTGGTCGTTCGGCGGTTCGGTCTTGATGTCTTTCCTGAGGCATCAAAATTGGCAGACGGTTTCGGGTCTCGTGTTTGTAGCGGGAGCCATGACGATGCAGGCCGAGGTCCCTCTGGGGGACGAGGGTGATAATGCATTGCCAGCAGCCGTCAGGGCTTTGCTGCATGACATGGCACTCATGACTTCCCCCGACATCGCGGTAAACCTGGAGGGCACCTCGGGCTTCGTTGGGCGGCTTGCGGCGCAGCCAATGAGTGATTCAGAGCGCCTTGAAGCGCTGGCCTACAACATGATGCTTCCAGCCTATGTGCGCAGGGCCATGTTTGCGCATCGCCTGAGCTTCGAAACACTGGCCGGCAGGATCTCTCTTCCGACATTGCTGATTCACGGCACGGAAGATGAGTTGATTCCAATTGCTCGGAGCGAACTTAACGAGTCCCTGATACCGGATGCGCACCTGGTTCCTTATGAAGGCGTTGGCCATGCCCCATTTTTGGAGGCGAGCGAAAGGTTCAACTCAGATTTGCTGGCCTTTGTTGAACGGGTGACCCGGCCATGAGGTTCGCCGGGCGCGGGAGCCCGGTTTTTTGACAATTGAAATACGATTCTCAATGCCCTCTCCCGTTCGTGCTCCTGCCCTGCGGCCCTGATTCGCTTAGTGCGCACCTACTTGATGTCGTATAGTTCCACCTCGAACAACAGCGTGGCGTTGGGGGGGATGGAGTCGGCGCCGCGTTCTCCGTAGGCCAATTCTGGAGGGATTTTAAATACAAAAACGCTGCCAACCGGCATCAACTGGATCCCTTCTGTCCAGCCCTGGATGACTTTGCGTAGACTGAGCACTATGGGTTCATCGCTGTTGTAGGAAGTATCGAAAGTAACGCCGTTCAGAAGCAGGCCGCGGTAGTGGACGGCGACTTTGCTGCGTCCATTCGGCTTTCGCCCCTTGCCCATAATGACGACTTTATATTGCAGCCCGCTCTCTGTCTCAATGAGATCACCCTTGATCTCATTCCAGTAGGTCAGTCCGGGTTGTTCCTGAGCGACGGCGTGGGCATAACCCGGGGCGAGTAGCATTAAGGCAGCAGCGATTGAGAGTATATTCACGGCACTTCCGCTATGGCTGGGCTTTGCCAGATCATCGCTTACCGTTGGGGAAAGGTCCAGCTTTTCGGTAGTCTGAACCGCCATGCGGTGCGTCGCTGTCGGAACCTGGAGGCTTAGGGCTGAAGCAGCCACTCCTTTGCAGGGTCAATGGAATCAAAAACTTTCAGGGTCCACGGTGTATCGACGTATTGCAAGAAGGCAACATACGCCTCGACTAGGGACTGCATGTCAGGGTCGGTCACAACCATCGCCATTTTTATGCTCGCGTTGGAAAGTGAACTACCCTTGGAATATGCTGCGGAGAACTCAGCCTCCTCCACCGGGAGTTCCAGTGAATCGATGTGGCTCCCGTCCCATAAGACGTAATCAAGTTGGTCAAAGCGGGGATCACTCCATATTAAGTTCTCATATTCCCTGATGTTTTCCAAAGTAACGTCTCCGACGAGGCGGATGTGGAGCACGTTGTTTTCCCAGGAAAGTCTGTAGGGCATGTGTCGAACTTTGGCTTGGCGGTGAGTCGTGGGCGATAAATGGACTGTTAATGTGAGAAGAAATGTATCATTGTTACAGCCCAGGCTGATTTTAATGAAATTGATTTACAAAAAATGGCATAACTATTTGATTTAATGAAGTTTTGGTGCCGAGAAGAGGACTTGAACCTCCACGAGCTAAATGCTCACTGGCACCTGAAGCCAGCGCGTCTACCAATTCCGCCACCTCGGCAATTCGGCTGACGGGCACAACCCCATCAGCGTGAGCAGGTTCGAGCAGGGGTTCGACCTGACCGGCGAGCACTCTAACGAGTCGCCGAAGCGCTGTCAATCATTCACCTTGCCCAACTGACCAAAAGGTGCGCACGATCCCTGCACCGTCTTAGCGCGCCAAGGTACAATAGGTATTTAAACCATGGGCCCAATATGAACGCCAAAAAAAAGCGCCCTGCAGTCGAGCCGGCTTCCAGCATAGATAACGTACCTGATCGCGATATGATCCTGCGACTCATGGAGCGCTTGAACAAGCCGTTGTCGAGGCAGGAAATCGAGAGCGCGCTCAGTGTGCGTGGAACAAAAGGAAAAGAGGTGCTCCGTCGCAGGCTACACGCCATGTTGAACGAGGGCCAGTTGATTCGAAACCGCAGGGGTGCCTATGGCGTATCTGCTCGAATGGATTTGATGTCCGGGCGAATCAGCGCACATCGGGATGGGTTCGGATTTGTCATACCCGATGACGGCGGAGAGGATCTCTACCTCTCACCGCGGGCCATGCAGAGAGTGTTGCATGGGGATCGCGTTTTGGCAGCCGTTGTGGGAGTGGACCACCGCGGCCGCCGGCAAGGGGTGATCCGGGAAGTGCTCGAACGAGCCCACCAGCTGCTGGTCGGACGTTTTCTCGAGGAAAATGGCGTCGCACTGGTTGTGCCGGACAACCCGCGCATCACGCAGGATGTTCTTGTTCCGCTGGGCAAAACGGGCGGTGCGGAACCGGGGCAAATTGTCGTGGTGGAGATTACCGCCCAACCAGGTCATCGCAAACCTCCGATGGGACGTGTCACGGAGATTCTGGGTGAGGAGGGGACACCCGGTATGGCCACGGAGATCGCCATCCGCGATTTTGCCCTGCCGCATGAGTGGCCCGAGGCGGTTCTTGCTGAGGCCAGGAAATTTGGAGACGAGGTGCCCTTATCGATGACGCAAGGTCGTAAGGACCTCCGTCAATTGCCCCTGGTTACCATCGACGGAGCGGACGCGCGGGATTTTGACGATGCCGTCTATGCAAGGCGTCGGCGCAATGGTTGGACGCTGTTGGTCGCCATCGCCGATGTATCATCCTATGTTAAACCTGGTTCGACGCTAGATGGGGAGGCGCAAAAGCGAGGTACCAGCGTTTATTTCCCCAATCGAGTGATTCCCATGTTGCCTGAGAGTCTGTCCAATGGCTTGTGTTCTCTCAAGCCCGGGGTGGAACGACTGTGCC
>CAXQNK010000052.1:0-4928 GCA_964225175.1 Candidatus Nitrosopumilus sp.
GTGTTCTCGACGCTATAGAGCACGACAGGTCAATAGTCTTTCAGTTCGACCCGATGATGCATGCACCAGAGGGGGGCTGGGTGAATTGGCCTTGGGCTTACGACAGTTTGCTGGTTCTTTTCGTTCGGGTGGGCCAGATTATCTGGTCCGACTGGTCAGTTTCCAAGCTGCTCGCCCACACGCCGCTCATCTGGGTAACCATCAATACTACCCTTATCGTGCTTCTGACCCGGCTGATTGGACTTTCACTGCCATTGCGTATCGCAGTTTTGATCGCCTTCGTTTTTAATCCATTGACGCAGTGGGCCCATGGATTCGGCGTAATCGATCATCACCAAGCCGAGCAGGCGCTGATGTTGGGAGCAACCTGCGCCTGGATTGCCTGGTTGCGCCAACCTGAAAGGGGCCTCATCGGTTTCTTCGCTGGCTTTGTGCCAGGAATTGCGTCTGCTTTTCACGCGAGCCTTTTTTTGCTGTTTGGGGCAATTGGGCTCAGCGTGTTCATTCTTTGGTGCCGCAACCTGGTGCCCTCCGTCGAATCAACCAAATTCGTTCTGCTGGGCGCACTGGCTGGCATCACTATTGCGATTCTTCCTGCGGAAACTGTCTGGGAGGGGCAGGTTACGCATTACCTGTTGTCCTGGTTCCACTTTTTCGTGGTTGCATCGTTTTCGCTGTTCATTTTTCTCGCCTCAAAAATATCTTTCAGTTGGCGAGTCCTGCTGATCTTGTTGCCTTTGATTGCGGCTATGGGCTTCTTCAGTGCTCCAATACTCATAGAGGGAACGAGCTACATAGCGGGCACCGGGGAATTGATCTCACAGGTCTCCGAATCGAAATCTGGGTTGTACGAATGGCTCTCCGGAAACATCAGCAGTTGGTTTATCGCGACTCAATTCACAGGGTGGGTGTGGCTCGCTCCGGCAAGTCTCGCGGTCACTCTGCTCGCCTTGCCGATCGTAAAGGACAAGACGCTCATCGGGTTTCTGTCTTTTTCATTTTTAGGCCTTGTACTGCTTCATGGACAATATAGGTTTGCGGTGTTCGGCACTGCTTTCATGGTCATCACTCCATTGATTTGTTATTCCATTGCCCTTCGTTCAATGAACCCGCGTCTCGCATGGACAGCCCCACTTTTGGCTATGGCCATGGTTCTGCCAAGCATAGGAGTGTTGTTGAGCGAGCCACCACTCTCACTTGATGGAAATTATGCTCTGCTGCATTCAGCTTATCGGTCGGCCGAAGAAATTTGCAGCAGCGAGCCGGGAATCATTCTGGCGCATCCGATGGACGGGCATCACTTGCGATATGAGACTGACTGCGCTGTCGTCGCCAACATGTTTCTTGTCGACGAACTCTCCCAATTCAAGGTTTTTCAGAGCTTCGAGCTCCTCTCTGAGGTGGCGGAAGGGGAGAGTTTAGCCACCGTTGCACCTTGGCTCGAATACATATTGGTGCGGTGGTTCATCCAGGACCATACCTCTCCCAAGGACTCCCAGTACAGACGAGACCGATTTGTCCTGTTGAAAGCCAAGCAAAGCGACTTACCTCATTTGGAATTAATCTGGGAATCGCAAATCAACATGCAGATCGATGGAGAGACATTGCCTGCCGCCAGGATTTTTCGCGTCATTCGTTGAGTCTTGCGCTCCTCGAAAGTGGCTCATCAAACCACGCATAAGCTCAGCGCCCGATGGACTGCCCCCTACTGAAACCAGGGAGCTGCACACGGTCTGACCGTCACCTTGACTAAGCACTGCGAATGGCGAACGCACGCATCATGTCATCTCGCAGCCCATGGCCAGGAGAAGGCATATTTTTAGGCGAAAATTGCGGCGGGCCATCACATTTTCAGTCGGGCTGCCGAGGATCGGCGCCGTCACGCATCCTGCATCAAATTGAGCACCCGCACCGCGTCCAGCGCCGCGATTTCGGGCCGCAAAGCCGTCATCGCAATGCCCGAGACTACACGCGTGATGTTGTGATCTGCCCTGCCCGGCTTCGACCAGGTCCCCTCTGAAGCCGCCGTCATGTAAATCGACAGGGTGTGATGCCCGGTGCCCGGCCGCTCACCAATAATGTGCAAAATTACGCCGCGTTGACGCCGTGCGCCATACATCAACTCGCCAATTCGATATCCTGCCCGAACCCGCCCACGGGTCACGACAATGTGTTCAGGCGCCACCAGGTAACCCTCGGCGACCAGCTCCGCTCTTAAGCCGCTAAGCAATTGCAGTAACTGATCCGCTTCGCTCAACGCAATGGCATTGAGTCCATCTGACACCACGATCTGGACGTCAAAAGCTTCTTTCCGCTCCGCGGATAACGCGTACAAACGCGCCTGCGATGCTTCATCCAATGACTCGCCCGTCGACGGATGCAGGATATAGTCATTGCGGTCCTGTGAGCGTGTCGCCACGGACATGACGGCAGGAATCGTCGCCACGAAATCAGGTTCCAGCTCCTTCCAAATACTCAGGCGAGCCTCGCGGTAGATACGCTGTATCGAAGCATTCAGGTCCGGGTTGAGGTCTGCAGGTGTCTCACCATGGCCCTCGGCAAGGAACACGCCCCGAGAGCGAACCTCCGCCATGCGCCGCCTTGCCTCCTGCATAATCTCCACTTCTGGACGCTGGTCACCCTTTCTGCGCCGATAAGCAAGAAAGACCGCTGCAGGATCCCCAAAGGCCGGGCCCGGCTCACCCTGAGCATCAACCACGCCCAAGTGCCGGTAGAAGGCCCACAAACGATCATCCACGCGGTACCCAAATCGCCGCCGTACGTGCACGTGATCTTGATAACCGGTCGTCAGGTAGCCGAGCATCGGGTCGATTCGAGTCGGCAAGGCCATCAAGTACGCCGGGTTGGCCGGCATCACCTGGTCGATGCACCAACCCAGATCATCCAGGGAAACATCCATGTGCAGCGTCGAACAGATGTCGAGGCCTATCGTCAGGCCGTGGAGTTTGCCCATGGCGATGTCTTCGAGACAACAGCGCACCAGTTGGTCCCTGGTGCGAAACACCTCTGGCCCAATGAAGCCGGCCACATCATTGAGGTGCACCCAGGGCTGCTGGGAGCTGCCACTGCGGCGCAGTGAATCACCTACCTCATCTGCAAGCGCCCGCGCAAATCCATACTTGCGCGACTCGAAAGTCACCATGTCGACGCCGTGGCCGTGGCCGTTGGTAAAATCAGCGCCCTGCCCGGTCTCGAAATACAGGCCGAACGGCCCGGTGCGGGTCGAGGCATACTCGCGCATCTTCTGCACCGAAATATCAAAGGTGTGATTGGCACTGTCATTGCCCGCGATGCTTTGGAACCAGAGCGAAGTGGCTCCCGGGTATGCTTTTTCGACCTGCGCCTGCACATCGATATGGGCCAACACGCAATGCGGCATGGCATCCGAAACACCAAAGGTATGCAGGATGTCCTTGAGGCAATGTTCAATGCGGGCGACGGACTCGATTTCGCTCGAAACTGGGTTGGTGCCCACCAGCACGTCGCCCACGCCGTATGAAAAAGCATCTAAAACCTGCCAGCTGATGTCGTCCAGATCATCGGTCGGCGAATTGGGTTGAATTCGAGCGCCCATGTAGCCGCGCGCGCCAACCTTCGAACCGGGCAATGGATTGAACAGGCGCGATCCCAGGAGTGTCAGTTCGGAATTCGACATCAGGCGCACCACGACCGCGATCACGTCACTGCTGAGCCCCAGGCGCAGCGCGTGGAGTTCGTCTTCGGGGCGTGTTAAGAGGGCATGGCGCAGTTCAGCAAAGGTCCACCCTGAAATGCGCGCTCGCTGCTCGGCGTTGACCGATGAATTGATGAAAGTCAGCAGCTCATCCTCGTGGGGCGGGTGTCGGTCGATTGTCCCCAACTGGGTATGCAGCAGCACCGACCGGGCATATGCGCGCTGGCCTTCATTATGCGCGGCGACCCCAACGATAGCGTCCCCTTCCTTGAATTCATTGGCAGCGCCCAGGATCGCACGATAGCGTTCATGGTCCCAGGAGCCATTGCCTGCCATCAGCCCCTCGAGGCCAGCGACCTCACTCTCAGGTGCAGGTATGGCAAAAACAAGGCCACCCATCGGCGTGAATGCAGCGGGCGCAACCAGCCCAAGCGAGAGGAATTTTCTGCGGTGCAGGATCATGCGTATAGCCCCCTTGCAGTTCGGCATCAGCGATCGTGCCAGATCACCATTTAAGTATAGACCACAGCCGCGCTGCCTGGCCCGGGCTCACATTTCAACGGCATGGCATTCATGCTTTTTCGCGCTCGACGGCCTTAAAAACTGAGCGACCGGGCAAGGGCCTTGGCGGGGAAGTTTGACGACCAATGCTTCGCGCTGCCCGGGTGGCGGGCAGCGCCTGGAAACACTGCGAGCGCTTTACTCCGGGCTATACCAGATCGCGGGGGTGTAGGCGCCTCCGCTCGGGAAGTCAACGAGGATCTCCCCCTCCCGTGGCTCAGCCAGCATGAGAGGAATTTCGAATTCTGTTTTTCGCGCATCGGGGCACTGGGCCATCGCCTCTTGGTAAGAAGCCGCGCTTCTTCGCTGAACCCGTGGCTCCGCGGTGCTGACATCCTGCAAAAAAGAAAGCCTGGAATTCAAGAATTTACTCCGTCGCCACCCCGGGGCTGTCAATGTCAGCCAGGTGCTGTGCTGTGCCCGACCTGCGCCACGTCTGGCGCTCCATCCACGTGAGAGGCGGCAGTATAAACCAGGTGCAGGGGCTTTTGCCCCAGCGTTCAACCAGCTTGGTTTCGCCGAGCGTGGGCTTGGCAGCGACGTCTCAGCCCGCAGCCTCAAAGTCTTGAATAGCAACTCAATCGGGGTACCCAGGATCAAGACATCCCGTGGCGCTTATTGGGTTTACGCCAGTGAGTTGGCCTGTGAATTCTCACCAGATGCAGAAAAAAGG
>CAXQNK010000053.1:0-43037 GCA_964225175.1 Candidatus Nitrosopumilus sp.
AAAGTGGGCGTCAAAGTGCTTGGTGTGATCGAGAATATGAGTATCCACCGCTGCGCCCAGTGCGGCCATGAAGAAGCGATTTTTGGTCACGATGGGGGGGTCGAAATGGCGGCGCAATACGAGATTCCGCTGCTTGGTCAATTGCCATTGTCTCTCGAGATTCGCAAGGGTTTGGATCAGGGGAAACCCACCGTCGCGGTACAGCCTGATTCGTCCCTCGCGGAAAACTATCTCGGCTGCGCCCGCCGCACCGCGGCCGCGCTTTCGCTTCAGCCACGCAATCTGAAAATGGACCTTCCGCAGGTTGCGCTCAAAAATCTCTGAGGGGGATTCGGATACATGAGTATCAAGTCAGACCGCTGGATCAGGGCCATGGCCGAAGAGCATCGCATGATTGAGCCCTTTGAGCCGGGCCAGGTGCGTCATCTTGAGTCGGGTGGCAAAGCCATATCCTACGGCACTTCCAGCTACGGCTACGACGTGCGTTGTGCTCGTGATTTCAAGATTTTTACGAACATCAATTCTGCAGTCGTCGATCCAAAGAATTTTTGTGACAGCAGCTTCGTGAATTTCAATGGTGAGGTGTGCATTATTCCGCCCAACTCCTTCGCCCTAGCCCACACGGTGGAATATTTTCGGATACCCCGCAATGTACTTACGATTTGCCTGGGTAAGTCGACCTATGCGCGCGGCGGAATCATTGTTAATGTCACCCCACTGGAGCCTGAATGGGAAGGCCACGTGACCCTCGAGTTTTCCAACACCACGCCGCTTCCGGCACGGATTTACGCCGATGAGGGCGTCGCCCAGTTCCTGTTTTTCGAGTCAGATGAAGCCTGTGAAACGTCCTACAAAGACCGGGCGGGTAAATACCAGGGACAAACGGGCGTGACACTGCCCAGGGCCTGAGATCAGGAGAGCGGAGGTTGTTGGATCAGCTTGGCGTAGGTCGTAAACGCCTGTCCATTGCGCTCAACCTCGAGACTGACTTCCGAACCCGGGGGCAGTTGAGAGATGTAGAGCAGGAAGGCGCGCGCATCATCGATGGGCATCTCATTGAACGAGAGCAGTATGTCTCCGGCCCGGATGCCGCCAGTCCAGGCAGGGCCGTTCACGGCAACATCCCGTACCTGGATACCGCGCCTTATCGAGCTGCCGTCTGCCTGGAGTGAAAAAGGCAGGTCCATGAACTGGGCACCGAGCCAGCCCCGCCGGACAGTGCCGTATTCGATAATTTGACTCAACACGTCTCGCGCCAGCGAGATGGGAATTGCAAAACCGATATTCTGGCCGCCTTCGGCTCTTCCAAGATTGCGGGTGTTGATTCCGATGACTTCGCCGCGGGGATTGACCAGTGCCCCGCCGCTGTTGCCCGCGTTGATGGCGGCATCGGTTTGAATGAAATCCTCGAACAGAGCGGCGCCCAGGGCGTTTCGGCCGGTTGCGCTGACGATGCCCATGGTCACGGTGTGACTGAGCCCAAGTGCGTTGCCTATGGCGAGAACCACGTCACCCACACGTGGCGTCGATTGATCAGCCAGGGGCGCTGCACGCAAGCCGTCGAGCTCGATTTTCAGGACTGCGAGGTCGGTGCCAGGATCAGAGCCGACAACCTGGGCGGGCGCGACACGTCCATCCCAGAGTGCGACCTGGATGTTCTGGACCTGGTTGATGACGTGATGGTTGGTCAGTATGTAACCGTCCTCGGCGACCAGGACACCCGATCCCATGTCGAGCCGCGCGCGAGCCACGTAGGCATTTCCGAAAATGCGTTGCAGTTGCGGGCTAATCTGTTGGTACTCGACGCGTTCGGTATAAATGCTCACAACCGACGGCGCAGCTCGGTCGACGGCATCAGAATAGGACGAGACAGCGCCGGCGCGCGCCGCGATCTCCTCCGGGGTTTCATTCGATGATGTAGGTCTCAGTTCCGGCCAGAAGTATAGAATGAGGAAGGCGAGCGCGAGGCCGGCAGTCACCGATTGCAGGATAAACACCGACAGTGAACGTATTAGAGCCATCTTTTTTTCACGCACTACTCACCCCGGTCATTATATAGGTGCCCGGGTCGCCAAATTCCAGCCCGAGTAGCGCTAATTACTGATTTTTACGGCGCTTGCACTGTCCAAATCCAATCTGATCCGCTAAAATAGGCGGCTGCACAAGCGAGGCTTTTCTCGCTCATTATCTGCGGCTCGCGACACAGCTCGCGACCTGAACAATTCCAGCCCTTGGGGTAACAGTCAATCTGGAGAGAATATGTCCGCTGATGGCGTAAATCGGGAACGACGCCGGTTTCTTATTGCAACCACATCCGCTGTAGGTGCAGTGGGGGTGGGGTTTGCAGCCGTGCCTTTTATCAAATCGTGGCAGCCCAGTGCAGAGGCAAAAGCCGTCGGTGCGCCAGTGGAGGTTAACATCTCCAAGTTGGAGCCGGGCCAGCTGCTCAAGGTTCAATGGCGAGGTCAGACGATTGGTGTGTTGGGCCGCTCCCCTGAAATGCTCGCCGAGTTACCCGTTCTGGATTCCGAACTACGTGACCCGGAGTCGCAGGATTCAGAGCAGCCGGACTATGTCTCCCCCGAAGAGCGGGCGCTGCGCCCGGAGTACCTGGTGGTGAATATGCATTGCACCCACCTGGGCTGCATACCGCAGCTGGTGCCCCAGGTTGGACCACAGCCTTTTGATCAGAACTGGAAAGGGGGTTTCTATTGCCCCTGTCACAAGTCCAAGTTTGACTTGGCCGGGCGGGTGTACAAAGGTGTGCCGGCGCCCACTAACCTCAAGGTGCCCCCTTACAGTTTCCCCGATGAAAATACCCTGTTGATCGGGGTGGGCCCGGAGAGGACGGTGTGATGAGTGAGAACAACGGATCCATAAGCCGCGCTGCGGACGGGATGCTGACCTGGTTGGATAAGCGATTGCCGGTCGTCGAGTTCTGGAATGCGCACCTGGCCAAATACTACGCCCCCAAGAATTTTAATTTCTGGTACTACATGGGCTCACTCGCACTGCTGGTGCTTGTGCTCCAGATTTTGACCGGCATCTTCCTGACCATGCACTACAAGCCGTCTGCCGCCGAGGCATTCGCGTCGGTGGAGTACATCATGCGGGATGTGGACTGGGGATGGCTGATTCGCTACATGCATTCCACGGGCGCATCATTCTTTTTCATCGTGGTCTACCTGCACATGTTCCGGAGCCTGTTATATGGCTCGCACCGTAAACCACGGGAATTGTTGTGGGTGTTCGGTATGCTGATTTACCTGCTGCTTATGGCGGAGGCCTTTTTCGGATACGTATTACCGTGGGGCCAGATGTCGTACTGGGGCGCACAGGTCATCATCAACCTGTTCGGTGCGATTCCGATGATTGGTGAGCCGCTCACCGAGTGGATCAGGGGGGACTTTTTCATCTCCGATGCCACACTCAACCGATTCTTCGCACTGCACGTGATCGCCCTGCCCATTGCGCTGCTGGGTCTGGTGGCACTGCACCTCACGGCGTTGCATGAAGTGGGCTCTAACAACCCGGATGGCATAGAGATTAAGGAACACAAGGATGGGGATGGTGTCCCGCTGGACGGTATCCCCTTCCACCCCTACTACACGGTCAAGGATATTTTTGGTGCCGGATTTTTCATGCTGATTTTCGCGTTCGTGATTTTCTTCTGGCCCGAGGCGGGCGGATTGTTTCTGGAGCACGACAATTTCGTACCCGCAGATCCGCTGGTGACACCCGAGCACATCAAGCCGGTGTGGTATTTCACACCGTTTTACGCGATCCTCAAAGCGGTGCCGGACAAGCTCATGGGCGTCGTGTTGATGGGCATCTCGGTTGGTGTCCTGTTCCTGTTACCCTGGCTGGACCGCTCTCCTGTCAAGTCCATTCGCTACAAGGGCGCCTGGTACAGGGTCCTGGTGTTCCTGTTCGCTTTCGCTTTCGTCCGTCTGGGGATGCTGGGAATGGCTGAAGGCACACCGGCTGAAACCTGGGAAATGCGCTTTTGGACCTTTATCTACTTCTCTTTCTTTATCTTGCTCTTTTTCCTGAGCAAGGGCGGCAAGACCAAGCCACTGCCAGAACGAGTGACACATTGATGAACGTTATGTTGAAGTTTTGTGTTGCGCTGCTAGTGCTTGTCCACATTTCGGGCTCAGCGCTCGCTGCAGGTGGCGGGGTGGCGCTTGAACCTTCTCGGATCAATGTGGCGGACACCGGCTCGCTGCAACGGGGAGCGAAAACCTTCGTGAACTATGGCCTGTCGTGCCATGGCGCCGATTACATGCGATACCAGCGTCTGGCCGATGATCTCGAACTGACCGAAGAGATGGTCATGGAAAACCTCGTTTTCGCGGATGCCAAGATCGGTGACCGGATGACCGTCGCGATGAACCCGAGCGACTCCGAACGCTGGTTCGGCAAAACGCCTCCAAATCTCAGCCTGATTGCGCGCTCCCGCGGACCAGACTGGCTGTATGGGTTTCTTCGCGGCTTCTATCAGGATGAAAACGGGGTCTGGAATAATCGTGTGCTTCCAAATGCCGCGATGCCGCACGTCATGTGGAGGCTCCAGGGCATCCAGGTGTTAGCCGGTGGCTCGGATGACGAATACGGTAGTGGCCAAGCCCCATACTTCGAGACACTGACACCCGGCACACTTACCGAGGCAGAATATGATGAAACCGTTCGGGATCTCGTAGCCTACCTCAGTTACATGGCCGAACCGGCCCAGTTGGTGCGAAAGAAAGTCGGAGTCTGGGTCTTGCTGTTCCTGGCTGTGTTTACATTCCTGGCCTACCTACTGAAGCAAGAGTACTGGCGGGACATCCACTAAATTGAGATTGAATCGGGGAGAGATTTCTTGTCTATCACGGTAAAAGGGCGCGCGACCATGGCGCTGTACTCATCAGGGTCATGCATTCAGTGTCATCGCGTCAGGTTTGTTCTCGCTGAAAAGGGCATTAACGTCGAAATCGTCGATATTGATCAGGATTCATCAGCGGCTGAGGATCTGGCCGAGCTCAATCCTTACAACGAAACCCCGACCCTGGTGGATCGGGACCTGGTGCTTTACGACGCAGGGGTAATCAACGAGTACCTTGATGAACGCTACCCGCATCCACCGCTGATGCCGGTTGATCCCGTGTCAAGGGCCCAGCTGCGCCTGGTTCATCACCGTGTCCTCAGGGATTGGTATCCCCTGATTCAGGAATTGGTGAGCCTCACGGGTAAACGCGCCGAGAAGCCACGAAAACAGCTCAAGGAAAGCATCATTGCTGCCAATGAACTCTTTAAACACCAAGAGTTCCTGCTCAGCGATGAACTCACATTGCTCGATTGCTCGCTTGGGCCTCTTTTTTGGCGTCTGTCGGCCTTTGGTATCAACATAGGCAAACCCGGCGCAGCGGTCCAGGCTTACGTGCAGCGACTGTTCTCACGGAATTCTTTTAAGACCAGCCTGACCAGCGCCGAGAAAGAAATGGTGCTCAAACCGGCTTAGCCCGTGGATCTAAGCCTGCATCGTACCGTGTCGGTTGCCCGTAAAAGGTGGGTCTGCAGTGGAGACTGAAATGAGCCCGAGCAAGCCGTACCTGTTGCGCGCCCTGCATGAATGGATTGCCGATAACGGGCTGACACCCCACTTGATTGTTGACGCGAATGCGCCTGGTCTTGACGTGCCTGTCGCTGCCGGTGCCGATGGAAAACTGGTGCTCAATGTCGGGCCTGACGCGACGCGGAATCTGGAGATGGGAAATGAGTCCGTGAGCTTCAACGCTCGCTTCTCAGGCACCGCCCAAACGGTCTTCCTGCCGATGTCTGCCATCATTGCGATCTACGCCAGGGAGAATGGCCAAGGGATGATGTTTCCAAGCGAAGAAGATGTCATGGCTGACGACTCAGATCCGAAATCCAAGTCAGAAAAAAACGACATACCACACCTGCGCGTAATCAAGTAATTCAGGTGGGCAGTTCACTTGCCCTCGGCTGATTTGCGTCGTCTCAGCAATACGGCGACGGCACCGGTACCGCCGTCAACAGGCCGGCAGGAAGTGAACGCCGCCACTTGGGGGTGTCGGCTCAGGATTCGGGCCGTCAACTGCTTCAGTACGGGACCTCTTTTCGATCGAAGTCCTTTCCCGTGCACGATGCGTACACAACCCAGTTCCCGGTCGTGGCTTTCGCCAATGAATTCCAGAATCGCATTGCGGGCGGTTTCGACATTCATGTGATGCAGGTCAAGGTGATCCCGGATGCTGTAATGGCCACGCCTGAGCCGCGTGAGATAACGTTTCTGCAAACCCGGTCGTAGGAAGTTCAATTCCTCGCCTGTATCCATTTCTGCCGGATCACAGGGAAATTCCAGTAACTCCTTAAGCACGTTTCGTTCGTCTGCTTCCCGCTGCGCAGCCCGGGGCTTCGGACGTGACGGTTCGGGCACAACACGACCGGATTGTTTCAGGGGTTGGACATCCCGCATGTGCTTCTCGAACAGTTGACGATCCGGGTCGTCATCTCGGTCATCCTGGCTCATAACAAATCGTCCATTTCAGTCGCGCGACGAACTCTTTACAATACCACCTCCGCATCCGGTTGCCCCGGAAAATGCGCAGCATGCCTCCTTTGACCTTGCGAAGCTTATGGAATTTCATTTTTTGATCAGCAATGATGACGGACTGAACGCTCGCGGCATCAAGGTGCTCTCGCGCCGCTTCCTGCGTGAAGGTCGGGTCACCGTGATTGCGCCTGACCGGGACCGCAGCGGTGCCAGTAATTCACTCACGCTCGATGCGCCGGTCAGGATACGGAGCATAGACGCAAATACTTACAGTGTCACTGGTACGCCCACCGACTGCGTCCATATCGCGCTCACTGGCCTGCTGGGGAATGACCCTGACATGGTGTTGTCGGGCATCAATCGTGGTGCCAACCTGGGGGATGACGTGATTTATTCCGGCACGGTGGCCGCCGCGATGGAGGGCCGGTTCCTTGGCCTGCCGGCGATTGCGCTCTCACTGGTCATTGAAGACGGGGAGGGACACTTTGATACCGCTGCGGAGGTTGCCTTTCGCCTGGTTCAGCGCTTACGCGCCGACCCTTTACCAGCCGACACCATTTTGAACGTCAATGTGCCTGACTTGCCTTGGTCGGAAATCAAGGGCTTCGAGGTCACTCGTCTGGGCCACCGCCACCGGGCGGAGCCCACGGTTCGAATGACTGATCCAAGGGGCCGCCCAATGTATTGGATTGGTCCTGCTGGCGCGGAACAGGATGCTGGGCCCGGTACGGATTTTCATGCGGTTCGTCGTGGATTCGTTTCCGTCACTCCGATCCATGTGGACCTGACTCGTTACCAGGCGCTTGATCAGGTCGCGGGTTGGGTGTCGGCCATCGCCATTGAAGATGGTGGCCCAAACGGCACAGCATGATGGATCATCGGGAACAGGGCGATAACGCAAGGGGTATCGGAATGACGTCGCCGGGCACGCGCAGTCGCTTGGTGGAACGTTTGAGGGGAAATGGGATCACGAATGAACGGGTCCTGAGCACCATTCGTCAGCTTCCCAGGCATGAGTTCGTTGATGAGGCGATATCCAGTCGGGCCTATGAAGATACCGCCTTGCCCATCAGCCGCGGTCAGACCATCTCCCAGCCCTGGATCGTGGCCCGGATGACCGAGACATTGCTGCAGACTCAGCCAATGAAAAAGGTGCTTGAGGTTGGCACCGGTTCCGGCTACCAGGCCGCGGTTCTGTCGCAGCTCGTAGATGAGGTCTTTTCGGTCGAGCGGATACGGGAATTGCTGCGCGGGGCGAGGAGAAGATTTCACGCCATGGGTATTCACAATGTGCATGTGAGACATGCCGACGGGCATTCGGGCTGGCCGAGTCAAGCCCCTTTCGACGGTATCATGGTCACCGCTGCGGCCCGCGAGATTCCGTCCGAGTTGATGGCGCAGCTTCGTATCTGCGGTGTATTGGTCTTGCCGTTGGAGCGGGACGGTCAGCAACATCTCATGGTGGTGACCAAAACGGAGACCGGCAGCGAAGAGCAAGACCTCGGTCCTGTGATATTTGTACCAATGCTTGGCGGTCTGGAGTAGCGGGCCAGGTGTTTACCCGTCTCTATGATCAGGTGTTGAGTTGGGCGAGCCACAAACATGCGTCCCGGTATCTCATGGGGCTCAGTGCCGCGGAATCCAGTTTTTTCCCCATTCCGCCCGACGTGATGCTCGGGCCAATGTGCCTCGCACAACCGAAGCAGGCGCTGCGGCTGGCTGCGTTGTGCACCATCAGCAGCGTGATCGGTGGGTTGATTGGTTTCGTGATCGGCCAGTTTGCGTTCCAGTTGATTGAGCCCCTGATTCTTCGATGGGGGTATCAAGACGCGTTTGATAATGCCGTCTCGGCATTCTCTACCTACGGCTTCTGGTATATCTTGCTGGCCGGATTTACGCCGATCCCCTACAAGATTTTCACCATCAGCGCGGGTGTTGTGGGTATGCCGCTGCTGCCTTTTATTATCGGCTCTCTGGTGGGGCGCGGGGGACGGTTTTTCCTGGTCGCCCTGTTGATTCGCCTGGGTGGTGAGCGCCTGCAACTGCAATTGCGTCGTTACGTGGACTGGATCGGATGGAGTGTGTTGGTCCTCGCCGTGCTGGGCTTTCTCGCGGTGCAACTGTTCGGAGGCTGAGTATGCGGTTTGCGTCAGTGACGCTGATGATTGTTTTGCTGATGGCGTGTGCCTCAAAGCCACCTGCTCCCGTGTCGGAGCGATCAAGTGATTTTTCATTGGGCGCTGCACCGGATGGGTATTACCGGGTGCAGAGCGGTGACACACTGTACGCCATCGCGTTCAGTAGTGGCGTTGATTACCGAAAGCTTGCCGACTGGAACAATCTCAAGGCCCCTTACCTGATCTATCCGGGCCAGGATATCCGCCTGACGCCGGGCGAGGCCTCAGCTATCGTGAAAGACAGGAAACCTGCACCAGCCGTGGCAAAGCACACAACGAGTGCCTCCGCCGCCAAGCCGCGGGCAAAGCCTTCATCGAAAAAGCTAAAAGCTGATCAGCCCGCGCCGACAGCCAAGACGGGTTCCGTAAATTGGCAATGGCCTGTGAACGGTCGAATCATCAGGGGGTTTCTGCCCAGCGATCCTGCGCGTAACGGCATCGACATAGCCGGCCGTGAAGGAGACCCCGTCAAGGCTTCCGCGGGTGGTGAGGTGGTCTACAGTGGCAATGGTTTGATTGGTTATGGTGAGCTGATCATCATCAAGCACAATGAGACGTGGTTGAGTGCCTACGCGAACAACCGCAGTCGTCTTGTCAGCGAAGGCGACAGGGTCCAGGCCGGCCAGGAAATCGCAAAATTAGGGCGTAACGACCGGGACGAACAGGTGCTTCACTTCGAGATCCGAGCAAACGGGAAGCCGGTAAACCCGCTGGATCAGTTGCCAAAACGCTAGCTGCCCGTAACGTTCAATCCAATGTCACGATGCCGCAGGAGTGTTTTGCGTGCTGGAATGTGTTACCTTTTTAACCAGATTCGTCAGAATCTGAGTGGTATGCATGCTTGGGGAAGCGGTCATGACTCTTGTGTTCATGGCTGATGCCACCACTGCCGCGAGCAGGGGAGGGAAGCATGAAAGACAAAAAAAAGAAATCCCATCCATCCTCGAAAACAGCCAGCGATCAACGCCTCAAGGTGCCAGAAAGCAACGGGGCCAAGGCACGACCGGCGCATCACGGTGACGTGACCCGTCTGTATCTCAGCGAGATTGGTCGCTCCGCTTTGCTCACAGCCGAGCAGGAAATTGAACTTGGACGAGCGTCGCAAGGTGGATGCGAGGCGAGCAGGCAGCGAATGATCGAGTCGAACCTGCGTCTGGTCGTCAAAATTGCTCGCGCCTACATCAATCGTGGTTTGCCGCTCCTGGATCTGATTGAGGAGGGCAACCTCGGGCTCATTCGAGCAGTTGAAAAATTCGAACCGGATCACGGTTGCCGTTTCTCGACCTACGCCACCTGGTGGATCAGGCAGGCTGTGGAGCGGGCAATCATGAACCAATGCCGTACGGTGAGGCTGCCCATCCACGTGATCCGACAGCTGACCAGTTACCTGCGCACATCGAGAGAGCTTGAGCAGCGCCTTGGGCGACGCCCCGCTGCGGACGAAGTCGCAGCGAAAATGGATTTAACAACCGATGAGGTCGACATCCTATTCAGATTCAACGAGCCGATTTCATCGGCTGACGAAATACAGCCAGGCGGCCGTGCCATGGTCGACATGATGGTTGACGAACATGCTTCGAACCCTGAGGCAAGATGTGCCGACAAGGCCGCAGAAGAGTTGTTGTTGAATTGGGTCAGCAAATTACCCGCGCAACAGCGCATGGTGGTCCAGCAAAGGTTTGGATTGGATGGAAAAGGCAAACGCACGCTCGAGCAGGTGGGTGAACAGCTGGGCGTGACTCGGGAGCGTGTCCGCCAGGTGCAGTTGGCGGCGCTGGCAAGATTGAGGGAAATCTCGCATGGATCAGGTGTCGAGGAGATGCCTTTCCTGGACTAAATTGCTGAACTACCCATCATGTGTAATGGGCAGCAATGCCGCGATGACCCTGCGCTGGTCGGCGACCAACACGTTGAAGGTTCGGCATGCCGCTGCAGTCGACATGACTTCCAGCATCCTGCCCCGCCTGCAGAGCGCCACCTGCGCCTCGCGATCCAGTAATTGATGCTTTGTGCCCGTTCCCAGCAAGGCCACTTCCGGATCAAGTGAAAACACGAGTTCAAGATGCTGTTCAAGGAATTCCTCCATTGAGCGAATGCCGGGGTGTTCGAGTATCTGGTCTGGGGTCACCGTAATCGCACCGGTATAGAGCGAGTCTCCGATTCTTATTCCGGAGTCATTCACAGAGCGGATGTAGTGATGACTGCCCGGGGACTCAAGTGTGAGGTCTATCATTGGGGTAAGGTAATGACGGTCTTTTTCGGGTTGGCTCGATAAAAGCAGGCGGCCTGACCAATGGCGTGAACCAGTTCGGCCGCGCAGCTGTCTTGGATGGCAGCAATCAGTTCGCCGCGTACCTGTCTTGGTAATCGAAGTTTGACCTTGATCAGTTCGTGATGATCAAGAGCATTCTCCAATTCTTTCATCACGTTCTCAGACATGCCTTTTTCACCAATGATGACCACAGGCTTGATATGATGGGTCCTGCCTCGCAGGAAGCGCTTTTGTTGTGAACTGAGGTGCAACGCGGAATCTCCGGCGAGTCTGATTGACCGGAACATTTTAACATGTCCTTGAGAATCGGAGTGGGAACTGATGGCGCGCAGTAAAAGCAGCGGTCGTTGGTTGAAAGAGCATTTTGATGATGCCTTCGTGAAGCGGGCGCAGATCGAAGGTTGGCGTTCGCGGGCGGCATTCAAGCTCTCGGAGATTCAGGAAAAATATTGTCTGATGCGCGCCGGGATGGTGATCGTCGACCTCGGGGCGGCGCCGGGCGGGTGGTCTCAGTGCGCGGCTAAGGCGGTTGGACAGGGAGGGCGCGTTATTGCCCTGGATGTGCTTGAAATGGAACCTGTCGATGGCGTCGAATTCATCTGTGGTGATTTTACCGAAGATGCGCCTCTGGCCGAACTGGAATCAGCCCTCGCGGGCGATGGCGTTGATCTTGTTTTAAGCGATATGGCCCCCAATATGAGTGGCATGGGGTTGATCGATCAACCCAAGGCGATGTACCTGGCAGAATTGGCGCTCGATTTCGCCAGGGATCGACTGAAACCGGGTGGGGCATTCGTGGTCAAAATGTTCCAGGGAACCGGCTCTGATGCCTTCTTGGTGGCATGCCGGGAGTCGTTTGGCAAAGTGATGGTCCGTAAGCCCAAGGCCTCCAGACCGCGCAGTCGCGAGGTTTATGTGGTTGGGCAACACCGCGAGTTGGATTAACATATTCATCGAGCAGATGAAAAATTTGTCGTTTTTACACGAATTGGTGAAAGCTGATGGCGGGAAATAAAGAGGAAAAACCCTTCAACGACATGGTCAAGAACTTGTTGACCTGGGCCATCATTGCGGTGGTCCTGTTGTCTATTTTCAATCACTACGCCACGGTAAACAGTACCTCCACGGCGCTGACATACTCGGAGTTTTTGTCCGATGTTCGCAATGGCACGGTGAGCCAGGTGCACATCGAGAGCAGCCTGAATGGCAACCAGGTTTCCGGTAAAACGGTGAACGGACAGGATTTCACCACCTTCGGCCCGCCAGACCCAAAGCTCGTGGACGAACTGGTTGAAAACCAGGTAGAGATCACCGCGGAACCGCCCGCGGAGCGGTCCGTCTTGGTGGAACTCATCCTTAATGTCACCCCAGTGCTGCTGCTTATTGGCTTGTGGGTTTATTTTATGCGACAAATGCAAGGTGGAGCAGGCGGTCGTGGCGCGATGTCCTTCGGCAAGAGCCGTGCAAAGCTGCAAGGTGAGGACCAGGTCAATGTCACCTTTGCGGACGTGGCGGGTGTTGAAGAGGCAAAACAGGAAGTCGAGGAGTTGGTGGAATTTCTCCGCAATCCGGGTAAATTTCAGAAGCTCGGCGGACACATTCCACGCGGTGTTTTGATGGTCGGTTCCCCCGGTACGGGCAAGACGCTTCTGGCTCGCGCAATCGCGGGTGAGGCGAAAGTTCCATTCTTTTCGATTTCAGGCTCAGACTTTGTCGAAATGTTCGTGGGTGTGGGTGCATCCCGCGTCAGGGACATGTTCGAAACGGCCAAGAAACATGCGCCGTGCATTATTTTTATCGACGAGATCGATGCCGTGGGTCGACACCGGGGCGCCGGCCTGGGCGGCGGGCATGATGAACGGGAGCAGACCCTCAACCAGTTGCTCGTTGAAATGGATGGATTCGAAGGCGGAGAAGGGGTCATCGTGATTGCGGCGACCAACCGCCCCGATGTTCTTGACCCAGCCTTGTTGCGACCCGGCCGATTCGACCGGCAAGTTGTTGTGCCTTTGCCCGACATCCGGGGTCGGGAAGCTATATTGAAAGTGCACATGCGCAAGGTGCCTCTCGATGACGACGTCGATCCTCGGGTGATTGCTCGGGGTACACCGGGTTTCTCCGGTGCTGACCTGGCCAACCTCGTAAACGAGGCGGCCTTGTTCGCTGCGCGTGACAACGCGCGCGAAGTCTCCATGGACCACCTCGAACGCGCCAAGGACAAGATCATGATGGGCACCGAACGCCGATCCATGGTGATGTCGGAAAAAGAAAAGAAGCTTACGGCCTATCACGAAGCCGGCCACGCCATCGTTGGCCGCCTGGTGCCAGAACACGATCCGGTCTACAAGGTAACGATCATTCCCAGGGGGCGCGCACTGGGTGTGACCATGTTTTTGCCCGAGCAGGATAAGTACAGCATTTCCAGGGTGCAGCTAGATAGCCAGCTGGCAAGCCTGTTCGGAGGACGGGTTGCCGAGGAAATCATATTTGGTGCGGAGCATGTCACCACGGGTGCCTCCAATGATATCGAGAGGGCGACCCAGATTGCGCGTAACATGGTCACCCGGTGGGGCTTGACCGATGCCCTGGGGCCGTTGACCTATGCTGAGGACGAGGAAGAAGTATTCCTTGGGCGTTCAGTCACACAGCACAAGCACATGTCCGATGACACGGCGCGGCAGATAGACGATGAGGTCCGCCAGATTATTGATGCTGCTCACGGGCTGGCAAGGAACCTATTGAACGAGAATCGCGAACTGCTGGAACTGATGGCTGATGCCCTGATGCGCTATGAAACAATTGACAGTGCACAGATCGACCAGATCATGGCGGGCGAGGACCCGGATCCGCCTGAAGGATGGTCGGATGGTGGCGAGCCGCCGCCAGAACCGCCTGTGCGGGACGATGCGGACGACGCCGCTACCATCGGCGGTCCAGCTTCCCAACACTGACGCGACGGATCAGCGAGCATCGCCTGTCATAGCCTCGACAGACGGTTGTCCCATGAGTCGGCTTAGTGCGGTCATCGATTGCGCAGGTCGGGCTTTGGATCTGACCCAGGCCCGCATCATGGGCGTTCTGAACGTTACCCCGGATTCATTTTCTGATGGCGGCGCATGGGCGGGTCAGGATGCTGCCGTTCGCTGGGCGGTCGAGATGGCGCGCGCGGGTGCTGACCTGATCGATGTTGGTGGCGAATCGACCCGCCCAGGATCAGCACCGGTCTCGGTCTGCGAGGAAATACATCGAACAGTGCCCGTTATCGAGCGTCTGGTGAGCGAGCTAGACTGCCCAATCTCTATCGACACGAGTAAACCGGAAGTGATGCGGGCCGCGGTCGAGGCCGGTGCTGGAATGATCAATGATGTGTGCGCCCTCAGGCAGCCCGGCGCGCTGATGATGGCCGCCGAGCTTGCCGTGCCAGTATGCCTGATGCACATGCTGGGTGAGCCGGGCACGATGCAAGATGATCCTTCCTACGAACATGTCGTCGATGAGGTTGAGTCGTTTTTGCTGGAGCGAGTCGGGGCATGCGTTGCGGGGGGAATTCCCCGGGAAAAAATTCTGATCGACCCCGGCTTCGGGTTTGGAAAGCGTTACCATCACAATCTCGAGTTGATGCAGGCCTTGCCGCGCCTGGCTGCTCATGGTCACCCACTGTTGGTTGGCGTGTCGAGGAAATCCATGCTGGGAGAAATCACAGGTAAAGATGTCGGTCATCGCGCAGTGGCCTCCGCGGCAGCTGCGATAATTGCCGTGCAATCGGGCGCTGCGATTGTACGCGTTCATGATGTTTCGGAAACTGCGGACGCTCTGAAGGTTTTGCGCGCTGTGTGGCCATGCGATTCCATGGAAAGGTAGAATTGACGCCATGAGCAAAAAATATTTTGGTACCGACGGGATACGCGGTCGGGTGGGCGCTGAGCCCATCACCGCAGATTTCATGCTGAGGCTGGGACGGGCTGCGGGCATTGTGCTGGGCCAGAATGATCGACGTGCGGTGGTGATCGGAAAGGACACGCGAATTTCAGGATACATGTTTGAATCTGCACTCGAGTCGGGTTTGTCTGCTGCAGGTGCCAATGTAGCCTTGCTCGGTCCGATGCCCACGCCTGCGGTGGCCTACCTGACCCGAACGCTCTACGCCTGCGCCGGGATTGTGATTAGCGCCTCGCACAATCCGTTTAATGACAACGGCATCAAGTTTTTTTCAGAACACGGAGAAAAACTGCCTGATGAGGTGGAAGAGGACATTGAAGAGGAACTGACCCGGCCTTTCTCGACGGTGTCTGCCGAGGAACTGGGGAAAGCCGTTCGCATTGAGGATGCGGCGGGCCGCTACATAGAGTTCTGCAAATCCACGGTGGCTTACGGGACGAGCCTGGGGGGCATTCGCGTGGTCATGGACTGCTCAAACGGGTCCACCTACCGCGTAGGTCCAGCTGTCTTTCGGGAACTTGGGGCGAAAGTCACCACGCTCGGTGATCAGCCGGATGGATTCAACATCAACAAGGATTGCGGCTCGACACACACACAGGCCCTCCAGGAGGCGGTTGTGGCTTCGGGCGCAGACATCGGGGTGGCCTTCGATGGTGATGGCGATCGAGTTGTCCTGATTGACCACCAGGGACGGGTGGTTGACGGTGATGACCTTCTTTACGTGATTGCCAATGATCGCCGTGCCTCTGGCAACCTTTCCGGCGGAGTCATTGGCACAGTCATGACCAACCTGGGGCTCGAATTAGCGCTCAAACGGCTTGATATTCCCTTCCAGCGCACGCAGGTGGGCGATCGCTACATCCACCAGGCGCTGGTGGAGAAAGGTTGGACACTTGGTGGTGAAACCAGCGGGCACATTCTGTGCCTGGACCGAACAAGCACTGGCGATGGTATTGTCAGTGCCCTGCAGGTTCTCGAGGTCATGGCAAATACCGGTCACTCCCTTGCGACGCTGACGGCGCCGGTCAAAAAACTGCCGCAGGTCATGATTAATGTTGCAATTGATGCAGGCCGCAGGCATGAGCTCGATAGCTCGGAACGAATTCAATCAGCGCTGGCCAGTGTTCAGAATGAATTGGACGAAAGTGGTCGGGTCATCTTGCGGCCTTCAGGAACTGAACCATTGATTCGCGTGACGCTGGAAGGCGAGGACGAAAAGATGATTTACCGCCTAGCAGAAGGCCTGGCGAATGTAGTGCGGGAGGAGTTGGCCTGCTGAGAGGGTTGAGGAGCGGTTCGGTAACACGATATTTGTTTTATGAATATCTGTTCATGAATAGGAAGTACTTTATTTCCCGGATTCAGACACTTGGAAAGCGCGGCTCCCCCTGTAAACCAGGCACCGTCCGGTATCTACAATCGTCGGCGTTCAGATCACTCCGAGTTTAAGACCCACTTTTTCAAAAGCGGTGATCGCCCGATCGAGGTGAGAACGTTCATGGGCTGCTGAAAGCTGCACCCTGATGCGGGCCTGCCCCTCGGGCACCACGGGAAAGAAAAATCCGATCACGTAAATGTCTTCTTCGAGCAATTGTCGGGCAAACTCCTGGGCAAGCGGAGCTTCGTAGAGCATGACAGGAACAATCGGGTGTTGACCCGGTTTGACATCAAAGCCAACGGATGAAAGACGTTCCCTGAAATACCTGGTGTTGGTTTCCAGGCGGTCACGAAGTTCGGTGGTCTCTTTGAGCATTTCGAACACCCGGATTGCGGCCGCGACCAGGGGCGGGGGCAGGGTGTTGGAAAAAAGGTACGGTCGGGAACGCTGCCGCAAAAGGTCGATGATCGCCTGGCGTCCTGTGGTAAAGCCTCCGGAGCCCCCCCCAAGTGCCTTGCCTAGCGTGGACGTGAAGATATCCACTTTGTCCATCACCTCGTGATGTTCTGCAGAGCCGCGTCCGGTGCGACCGATAAAGCCTGTTGCGTGGCTGTCATCGACCATCAAGAGTGCGCCATATTGTTCGGCGAGCCGGGTAATTTCATCGAGTCTGGCGATGTATCCGTCCATGCTGAAAACGCCGTCGGTGGCGATCAGTCGCAGGCGACTGGTCTGGGCATCCTGCAATGCCCGCTCAAGGGCCTCCATGTCACCGTTGGGGTACCTGTAGCGTCGCGCCTTGCACAATCGAATGCCATCTATGATTGAAGCGTGGTTGAGTGCATCGGAGATGACGGCGTCCTCGGGACCGAGCAGCGTTTCGAACAAGCCTCCATTGGCATCGAAGCAGGACGTGTAGAGGATAGTGTCCTCGGTGCCGAAGAATTCCGAAACCGTCTCCTCCAGGCGCTTGTGCAGATCCTGGGTGCCACAAATAAACCGTACTGAAGCCAGGCCAAATCCGTGGTCGTCCAAAGCCTCGTGGGCTGCGGCAATCACCTCGGGGTGATTCGCCAGACCGAGATAATTGTTGGCACAAAAGTTCAGAACCTCGCGGCCACGCTGAACCTGGATTTCCACGCCCTGCGGCGTCGTGATGATCCGTTCCGTTTTGTGGAGGCCTGCAGCCTCCAAGTCAGCCAAGGTGTTTTCAAGGTCTTTCAGTGGAATCATGGTGTCCTCGGTACGGCCTGTTCCTGAACGGTGATTGGAACACAGGATTATAGCGTTTGAGCGCTGCCCGGGCGCGTTGAAATCAGGCCTGTTTGAGATGCGTATCGTGATCGACTCTGGTATAAGGTGCGCAAGATTAACGAGGTCTGTTGCATGAAGGCGCTGGTCAAGAAATTCCCTCGCGAGGGCTTGTGGCTGGAGGACGTCGCCCGGCCTGAGCCACAGCATAATGACGTGCTGATCAAGGTGCTGCGCACCGCGATTTGCGGCACGGATATGCACATATACAACTGGGATGAATGGGCCGCCAAAACCATTCCGGTTCCCATGGTGGTAGGTCATGAGTTCGTGGGCGAGATTGCCGCTGTTGGCGCAGGTGTCGAGGGTTTTCGTGTGGGTCAGCGGGTTTCGGGAGAGGGACACGTGGTGTGTGGGCGCTGCCGCAACTGCATGGCCGGGAGAAGACACCTCTGCGCGGCCACCAGCGGTTTGGGCGTTAATCGTCCCGGCGCCTTTGCCGAATTCGTGATGTTGCCCGAATCCAATGTATGGGAACATCGGCCTGGCATCGATCTGGATGTGGCGGCAATCTTTGATCCTTTTGGAAACGCGGTGCATACCGCATTGCAATTTCCACTGTTGGGCGAAGACGTGTTGATCACGGGCGCAGGCCCGATTGGTGCCATGGCCGCCGCAGTATGCCGTCATGCAGGTGCGCGGCATGTTGTGGTGACGGACCTGGTCGACGCGCGCCTTGATCGTGCACGGCAATTGGGTGCTACCCGAACGGTGAATGTAAGCCGGGAATCGATCGCGGCGGTGCAAAATGAGCTTCACATGCTCGAGGGCTTTGATGTCGGTCTAGAAATGTCGGGAAATGACCGTGCCTTTGCTGACCTGCTGGAGAATATGTGCCATGGCGGAAAAATCGCCATGCTGGGCATTCCCGAGCGACCCATTTCCATCGATTGGAATGCGGTGATCTTCAAGATGCTCACGATCAAGGGGGTGTACGGACGGGAGATGTACGAGACCTGGTACAAGATGTCCGTCATGATCGAGTCTGGGCTTGATCTGAGCCCCATCATCACCCATCGGCTGCACTACTCCGAGTTCGAAGCTGGGTTCCATGCCATGAAGGAAGGGGAGGCGAGCAAGGTCATTCTGAACTGGGATTGATCATAGGGTCGGCGCTGATAAATCACGAGTGGTCATCAATCAACTGGCGAGGGCCCAGTCTGTAACGCCGACATCACAGCGCGGCCAGGATCCGCTTTAACAACCAAGGAGTCAGAACAGTGAGCGAGATTTATGATATCGATTGCACGACGGCACAGGGCGAGAAACAGCCGCTTAATGCCTACCGGGGTAAGGCCATGCTGATCGTCAACACGGCCAGTCGCTGTGGCTTTACGCCTCAATTTGCGGGGCTGGAAAAGCTGCACCAGGAGTTTGCCGGACAGGGTCTGCAGGTGCTCGGGTTTCCGTGTAACCAGTTTGGGAAACAGGACCCCGGCACTGATGGCGAAATTCTCGATTTCTGTCAGAAAAACTACGGAGTATCTTTTCCGATCTTCAGCAAGATCGAGGTGAATGGAAAAAACGCCCACCCCTTGTACCGACTGCTGAAGAAGGCCGTGCCAGGTTTGCTGGGGTCTGAAGCCATCAAGTGGAATTTCACGAAGTTCCTGGTCAATCGTGACGGCAAGGTGGTGGCCCGCTTCGCGCCGTCCGATAAACCAGAGCAGCTTGAGCAGGCGATCGAGGAATTGTTATAACGCCAGGGTCTCCTCGACCTCGTGGGTTGATCAGCTTCGCGGAAATTGGCTTTCGGTCGGGTCCAATGACCGACTTGAGCGCAGAATGTCCAGCACTCGGCTCAATCCATCACTGGCACTCATGCGCAGAGAATCATGTGCGACCGCGCTCAGTGGCGTCGGTTCAGGGTTGATCTCAAGTAGGTGCGCGCCGGCGTCACGGGCGATGAGGGGCAATGAGGCGGCGGGCTGGACCTGTGCCGAGGTCCCGACCACCAGGCACAGCTTACAGTTTTGAAGGAGGCCCACGGCTTCCAGCAATGAGGACTCATCAAGGCTTTCTCCAAACCAGACCACCGCGGGGCGGGCGAGGCCGTCGGGGTGGTGTGGTGACGGGGGAGGCGATGCATACTGTGCGTCGAGCCAGTTCGTGTCGATGCCCCGGCCCGTCACGCTGCACACGGTATTCAGGATGTTACCGTGCAACTCGATGACGTGACCCGATCCGGCCTTTTGGTGAAGACCGTCCACGTTCTGCGTCACCACGCTAACATGGCTGAACAATTCCTCCAGCGCCACCAAGGCGGCATGTCCATCATGGGGCTGAGCGGCGCGAATGGACGAACGACGGTGTTCATACCATTGCCAGACCCTGGCCGGGTTTGATTTGAACGCGTCTGGCGTGGCCAGTTCCTCAGGGCTGAACCTTGACCACAAGCCGCTTTGAGCGTCACGAAAAGTGGGTATGCCGCTTTCGGCAGACATTCCCGAACCGCTCACGATGACAACACGGGCCTGTGGAGTGATGAAGTCGGGGAACGACACGTGCGGGTCAGCACGCATTCAGGCTGCGCTCGGGGCGTGACGGAGGCTTGTGCATGCGTGTATTCTATCCGGTCCCTGCGCCCGAGGCGCGCTCAAGAGCAGTAATACAGGACCTGAAAATGGCGGGTAAGTTATTCATCAAAACCCACGGTTGTCAGATGAACGAGTATGACTCCGACAAAATGGCGGATGTTCTCGCCGTTTCGCATGGCCTGGAGTTGACGGACCAGGAGGACTTGGCTGATGTCATCCTGATCAACACCTGCTCGATACGCGAGAAGGCGCAGGAAAAGGTGTTTTCACAGCTGGGCCGCTGGAAGCAGTTGAAACAGAATCGTCCCCAGCTCATCATTGGCGTCGGCGGATGTGTGGCCAGCCAGGAGGGTGAAGCCCTGGTGAAACGCGCACCGGTCGTGGACATGGTATTCGGCCCGCAAACGCTGCATCGTTTGCCTGCCATGGTCGATGCGGTGCGGGAAAGCGGATTGCCCGCCATCGATATTTCATTTCCTGAGATCGAGAAATTCGATGCCCTTCCCGAGCCTGGCCACAACGGTCCCAGTGCGTTTGTCTCCGTGATGGAGGGATGCAGCAAGTATTGCAGTTTCTGCGTTGTGCCCTACACACGCGGAGAGGAAGTGAGTCGTCCTTTACAAGATGTCGTGCGCGAGTGTGAGCAACTTGCCGCGCGTGGTGTGCGTGAGATCAACCTGCTGGGACAGAACGTCAACGCATACCGTGGTGTTATGGACGATGGTGAGTTGTCGGACCTCGCGTTGCTTATCCATTATGTCGCTGCTGTTGATGGTATCGACCGCATTCGATTCACCACCTCGCATCCGGTTGAATTTTCCGACAGCCTGATCGAAGTGTACGGCGAGGTGCCTGAGTTGGTCTCCTTTGTTCATCTGCCTGTTCAAAGTGGTTCAGACCGGATACTTGGAATGATGAAACGCGGTCATACGGTACTCGAATACAAACAGAAAATTCGACGTTTGCGCGAGGTCCGCCCTGACATTTGCCTGTCCTCTGACTTCATCGTTGGCTTTCCCGGGGAGAGCGAGCAAGATTTCTCCGCAACGATGAAACTGATCGAGGACATTGGTTTCGACCAAAGCTTCAGTTTCATTTACAGCGCCCGGCCAGGCACTCCGGCCGCGAGTCTGCCTGATGACACTGAGCTTGTGGTCAAAAAAGAGCGCCTGGCCAGGCTCCAGGCCCTGGTGAATCAGCAGGCCGGCGAAATCAGTGGAGCCATGCTGGGCACCCGGCAGCGAATTCTTGTGGAGGGTCCAAGCAAGAAGGATCCCCTGGAACTGTCCGGTCGTACGGAAAACAATCGCGTAGTGAACTTTCGCGGCCATCCGAGACTGATCGGTCGGTTCGTGGACGTGGAAATTTCGAGGATTTACCGACACTCCCTCAGGGGCGAATTGGCCGGTCATGAAGACCGGAGCCGGGTTGCGGTCTGAGGTCTCATCCGGATGGGTTTACAGCGCGTTACCTTTGAGCTCGAACCTGCAGATACCCTGCGCCTGGCCAACTTATGCGGCCAGTTCGATCAACACCTGAAGCAGATTGAGGGGCGCTTAGGAGTGGAAATATTTTGTCGGGGAAACGTGTTCAAAGTCGAAGGAGAGCGTCGCGAGGTGCGTGCAGCAGAGCGATTGCTCAAGCTTTTGTATTCGGCATCTGATTCTGAAACTTTGACACCGGAGATCATCAATCTGCACTTGCAGTCCTCAGGGGTTGCAGAGATGGCCGATGGGAATGCGGACGCCGTGGCGATCGATGACGATGTAACCATCTCGACACAAAGAGCGATGATTCGGGGGCGCGGTCCGAATCAGAAACACTATTTGCGCAGCATTATCAAGCACGCCGTAAACTTCGGGGCCGGGCCTGCTGGTACCGGAAAAACTTACCTTGCGGTGGCTTGCGCCGTGGACGCGTTACAACGCGAACGCGTACAAAGAATCGTCCTCGTGCGCCCCGCCGTCGAAGCGGGTGAGCGATTGGGCTTTCTGCCCGGAGACATGTCCCAGAAAGTAGATCCTTACCTGCGTCCCCTGTACGACGCGCTCTACGAGATGCTGGGTTTTGAGCGAGTGGCTCGACTCATGGAACGCAATGTCATCGAGGTGGCGCCGCTGGCTTTTATGCGTGGGCGAACGCTGAACGACGCCTTCATTATCCTCGACGAGGCCCAGAACACGACCCGCGAACAGATGAAAATGTTTCTGACTCGGATAGGTTTTGGCTCGACTGCCGTGATTACCGGGGATATGACCCAGGTGGATCTGCCGCGATCCCAGACATCCGGAATGAAGCAGGCCACCGAAGTTCTGAAGGGTGTGGATGGCGTGTCATTCACCTGGTTCACCGCACGAGATGTGGTCCGCCACCCCATGGTCCAGCGGATTGTCGAGGCCTACGACCGTTCAGAGCGATCTGGCGGAGAGGATTCCAGCTGACTGTACGATGCTGGAACTCGAGATTCAAAAAGTCGCTAAGTGTGAGGGACCTGTTCCTGCAGAATCCGAAATCAAGTCCTGGGTGCTGGCTGCACTCGCCGACGATGCGACGGCGAGGTTGCTGGTGATTCGGCTGGTCGATGAGGGCGAGGCACGTGCCTTGAATGAAGCTTATCGGGGCATCGAGCGTGCGACAAACGTGTTGTCGTTTCCAGCGGCTCTTGATCCACAAACCCGTGAGTTGTTGCAGGGCCAGGGGGCCGCGTTACCCATGGGTGATCTCGTGCTGTGTTGTCCCCTGGTCTTGAAAGAGGCCCGTGAGCAGGGTAAATCTGCGCAGGCTCATTGGGCGCATCTCATTGTCCATGGTGTTCTGCACCTCTCAGGTTACGATCACGAGGAAGCCGGCGAAGCCGCACAAATGGAAGCCGAAGAGACCCGGATCCTGGCGCACTTGGGCTTTCCTGATCCTTACCTGTAAGCCTGGGCAGGGCGCAATCCTGCCGATAAGAGTTAAGGAAAATGCTGAAAACAGGGACACTTTCTGGTACAAACTGGAATTCCTGACCCAATGGCCCCATTTAAGCCGGGGTCGCAAAGAGCGTCGTCCGTTACTACATTAATGAGCGAAGACCAATCCGGTAAGGGTACCGGGAAAAAAACCTGGCTGGAGCGAGTGGCTAGCGCCTTCTCCGGCGAACCCCGGGACCGGGAAGATCTCAAATTCTTTTTGAAAGAATCCCTGCGCGCAGGCGTTCTCGATGCCGATGTGCTCGCCATGATGGAGGGTGCGATAGAAGTGTCGGAAATGCAGGTCCGTGACGCAATGGTCCCAAGGTCCCAGATGGTGGTAATCCCTCGTAACGGTCAGTTGCAGGATTTTCTTCCACAAATTCTTGAATCGGGCCACTCGCGGTTTCCCGTAATCGGTGAAGACCGGGACGAAGTCGAGGGTATACTGCTTGCCAAGGATCTGTTGCGTTTTTTCGCAGATGGCAGCGGCGATTTCCACCTGCTGAGCGTGATTCGCCCCGCGGTGCTGATTCCCGAGAGCAAGCGTTTGAACGTATTGCTTCGTGACTTCAAAGCCAGCCGAAATCACATGGCGATTGTCGTGGATGAATACGGCGGCGTTTCCGGGTTGATCACCATCGAAGATGTTCTCGAGGAAATCGTGGGTGAAATCGATGACGAACACGACGAAGAAGAAGCCGCCGGGGTCATTGCACTTGACGAACGTAAATTCCAGGTCCAGGCGCTGACGCCGATAACGGAATTCAATGAAACCTTCGAAAGCGCGCTCAGTGATGAAGACTATGACACCATTGGTGGTCTATTGCTGGCGGAATTCGGGCGCGTGCCCGAACATGGAGAGTCCGTTGTCCTGGATGATCGCTTCGAATTTCTTGTAACCGCCTCTGACAATCGACGCATCATTACGCTGGAAATGAATGTGTTGAATCCGGCCTGATATCTTGCTTGGCCTCGGGCGCTCGTGGCTGCTGCTGTGCATGCTGGTCGTGGCGCATGGGCACGCAGACCCAGAGCTCGACATCCCTGCTCCGGCTCAATTCCAGGAAGCCTGGCTGATCACCGTCGCGCCGGGGTCTTTGTACTGGCAACGCTTTGGGCACAATGCACTGTGGCTGCGTGAGCCACTGAGGGGCCTGGATCACACTTTCAACTTTGGCTATTTCGATTTTGAGCAGGAGAGATTTCTTCAGCGGTTCATTGCCGGACGGATGTTGTATCAGTCCCTGGCTTTTGAGGCTGAGAGCGAATTAAGCGCCTATGCCAGTGAGGGGCGAACCATCAGGGCGCAACGCCTGGTGCTGGATGCGGCAGCTTACGAAACACTCAGAGACCATCTCTTGTGGCACGTTCAGCCCGCCAACCGGGATTACCTCTACGATTATTACCAAGACAATTGCTCGACGCGCATTCGCGATGCCATCGATAAGGCGTTGGACAATGCATTGGAGGAAGCGACGGGCGCGACGCTTGCGCGCCAATCCTACCGTGACCACACCCGACGCCTCACTGGAATGACAACATGGTATTACCTTGGCCTCGAGGTTTTGCTGGGCTGGCCAGTTGACCATCCCATCACGCTATGGCAGGAAATGTTCATCCCTCAAGTGTTGGCCAATGTGCTCGAGAGCCTCTCGAAATCTGGACTCGCTGAGCCGTTGATTGATGCAGATGTCCTGATTTTTGACGCCGGCGCTGCTACAGCTGCTGCGAGCCCACAACGGACCTGGCCGAAATATTTGGCGTTGGCCATGGTTGGCCTGTTGCTTGCCTATCTGTTAGGCAGGATGCCTTGGCTTGGCTGGATCCGGTTGGCTCGCGCATGGGCTGTCTTTGCCGCCCTGTGTGGCATCATTCTGGCGATGCTCTGGGGCCTGACAGATCATCGTGTGGTCGGACCCAACACCAATCTGCTGCTTCTAAACCCCTGCATGCTTTTGTTGCTGTTCCGCTCCGCTCGAAAGTTTGGCCTTGTTGTGCTGATGCTAAGCACAGTCGTGGCGGTGTTGCTTGCGTTTGTACCGGAAGCACAGTACTCGGCGGATGTCATGGCCAGCGTGTTGCCGTTGAATCTGGCCGTTGCCTGGGTGTTTTGGCGGACCTTGAAAGAGGGCCAGGGAGACGTTCGCGTCGATGCGGTCATTAACGACGACCGGACCTTTATTGATCGAGTTCCGCCAGCGCCTCGGCCTGATGTTCCTGACGGAGAGGGTCAATGATCCATTCCAGCCCGCCGGCCAGTACCTCGTCGAGTTTGTACAGGGTGAGCGAGATGCGATGGTCGGTGACCCTGCCTTGAGGGAAATTGTAGGTTCTTATTCGTTGTGATCGGTCACCACTGCCTACTTGTAGTTTTCTGCTGGCAGCAGTTTCCTCCACCTGGCGATTGCGTTCCGATTCGATCAATCGGGCGCGCAGCAATGAGAGCGCTCGGGCTTTGTTCTTGTGTTGGGAACGTTCATCCTGGCATTCAACCACGATCCCGCTGGGCAGGTGCGTGATCCGAATTGCCGAATCGGTGGTGTTGACGTGCTGACCCCCGGCGCCTGACGCGCGGTAGGTGTCGATTCGAAGATCGTTGTCATTGATCGCCACATCCTCAATGTCTTCACGTTCCGGGAGAATGGCGACGGTACAGGCCGAAGTGTGAATACGGCCCTGTGACTCAGTTTCAGGCACTCGTTGAACACGGTGTGTTCCCGATTCGAATTTAAGCTGGGAAAAAACGCTGCGCCCGATGATTCGGGCGATCACTTCCTTGTAGCCCCCGTGCTCACCCGCGTTGGCGCTCAGGATGTCTACCTGCCAGCCTTGTCGCTCAGCGAAGCGCGCATACATGCGGAGCAAATCTCCGGCGAATATCGCCGCTTCATCTCCACCGGTGCCCGCCCTGATTTCAAGGAAGATGTTATTTTCATCATCCGGATCCTTGGGCAGCAGCAGAAGATTCAGTTGCTCGTCAAGTGCCTCCTGTTCGGTTTGAGCCTGGTCCAATTCCTCTGTCGCCAGGTCTTTTAGCTCAGGATCTTCCAGCATGGACTGGGAGTCTTGGATGCGAGCGAGGTTGCTTTGCCATTGCCCCCAGACCTTGACCACAGGTTCCAGTTGCGCGTACTCCAGAGACAGGTCCCGGAATTGATTCTGATCGGCCATGACTTCAGGTTGGCTCAGAAGTCGCGAGATTTCCTCGAATCGATGTTCGATGGTGAGCAGCCTGTTACGAATGCTGTCCTTCACTCTCCCACGTCCTCTTCGTCCCCGGCCGATCGATCAAATAACCGATCGGCAGCTTTCAGTAAATCATACTCCTGTGACTCTGCGGCCTCCCTGAGGCGTTTGCTCGGAACATGCAGAATCTTGTTCGTCAGGGTGCTGGCCAGCTGAGTGACTACCTGCTCGGGATCCCGTCCTGCGCGCAATTGTCTCAGCGCGCGTGCTGAGAGTTCCTCGCTGCTCGCCACGGCGTGCTGTCTGAGGCGTTGCAGGAATTTAGCGGCCCGCGCACCGTGCAGCCAGCGCATGTATTCTTGCACCGCCGTGTCGATGGTCGTCTGCGCCGATGCCGCAGCGCGATGGCGCTCCGCGACGTTGTCGTCGGCCACCTTTTGGAGGTCATCGATTGTGTAGACGAAAACATCCTGTAGTTCGGCCGCTTCCGGGTGGATGTCGCGAGGAACGGCAATGTCCACGAGGAAGATGGGTTTGCGGCGGCGTTGCACCAGGGCATGCTCAATCTCGGCCTTGTGCAAAATGGGCTCTCGGCTTGCGGTCGAGGTGACCAGAATGTCGATTCGAGGGAGTAATTGACTGACCTCCGACAAGGGATGCGCCGTGGCCCCGAACTCGGTGGCCAATGCCTCTGCCTTCGACAGGGTCCGGTTTGCGATCATGAGTGTCGCTACGCCTTGTTCATGCAGATGACGTCCACATAGATGAACCATTTCCCCGGCCCCAATGAGCAGAACATTTTTATCGGAAAGATGACCAAATATCTGCCGAGCCAGGAGCATGGTGATGTAGGCGACGGACACGGGATGATCATTGATTCCTGTCAGGTGCCGGACGGTCTTGGCGCAACCGAAGGCGTGCTGGAATAGACGGTCGAGAAGCTTGCCCGCGCCGCCCGCCTCGTGGGCTGCCTGCCAGGCAGATTTAAGCTGACCTGAAATCTGGGCTTCTCCCAGCACCAGTGAATCGAGGCCGCTCGCCACCTTGAAGAGGTGCTCCACGGCTTTTTCATTGACATGTTGATACAGCGGGCCCTTGCCGTCCGTCTCATCAAGACCGGCCTTGTTTTTAAGCCAGTTCAGGATGCATTGTTCATCTTCCGGCAGCACAATGGCATAGACCTCGGTACGATTGCATGTACTGACGATGATCGCCTCATCGACTGCAGGCATTTCGCACAGTTGGGTCACCACGGAAGCATAATCGGCTTCTGCCACGGCCAGCTTTTCGCGGAATTCCAGAGCCGCGCTCTGGTGACTTGTTCCTACGGCAAGAAGAGGCATATCAATCCCGGTAAGGCACAGCCGCCCGATTCTGCGGGTCGAATCGCACAAGATCAAGTATGCTCATTGCATTCGGTAACCGATGGCGACCGGACACAATTTTTTCCACTGGGGATTGGTTACTCACGGTCGAGCGATTATCCTTCGGTTTTGTCATTGCCTGATATTGTTTCATGAAACGATTGTCTGTTCTGTTACTAAGCCTGAGTCTCGTGCTTTCCTCATGCGCTGTGCCCCCGCAAGCTGTGTCGCCTGAGCAAGACAATACCATCGTGGTTGAAGCACCGCCGACAGACCCTGACGTCATGTACCGGGTCATGGCCGGGGAGGTGCTGGTCACTGAGGGCGAATTGGAATTGTCAGCTGCAGATTACGTGCTGGCGGCCCTTAAGTCGGATGATCCGTCCATCGCCAGACGTGCTGCGCAAATTGCCGTTGAGGGTCAGTCCTGGCAGTACGCCGCCATGGCGGCTGATCGTTTGGTGCTCCTGGATCCCGAGAGTCTCGAGGCGCGCCAGACCGCCATTCGCGCCATGATTCTGACAGGTGACTACGTGGCCGCGGAACACCAGATGGCATCCCTGCTGGAATGGCTTTCTCAGGACCGTTCCCGAGCATGGTCGCTCATCTCCAGTGAATTGGCTTCCGCTAATAACCCTGAAGAAGCCCAGGATGTGCTGCGCTGGCTAATTGAGCAATATGGTGGCACTGACAACGCAGACGTCCTGTTCGCAAGAAGTCAGTTGGCAGTTCGTGAAGGGAAAATGGCCGAGTCTTACGACTATGCTGTGCAAGCGCTCGAATGGGCACCTGAGCGGGCAGAACTCCAGGCCTGGGCTGGGCGGCTTGCGGTCAATCTCAGGCGTCCGGAAGAAGCGCTTGCCCGGTATGAAAAAGCGCGTGCGTTGAAGCCCGGTGACGTCACTATCGCAGTGCAGTATGGCGAACTGCTCCGTCGGGCGGGGCGAACTGATGAAGCATTTGAGACATTGGCCGCGTTGCCGGACACGCCGAGCACCCGCCTGTCGAGGATCGTGTTTGCCTCAGACATCGGGGAAGCCGACACTGCTGTGAAAATTTATCAGGAATTTTATTCGGCAAACTATGAAAATGTGAGTGACGCAGCCTTCAACGCGGGTCAGGCCGCAGACATGCTCGGTTTGTCCAGCGAGGCTATTGACTGGTACGCGAAGGTTAGGACAGGGGAGCCAGGCCGCGTTTCACTGTTACGCAGGGCTGTCTTGTTGTCGGAGCAGGGCCGCTTGGATGAGGCGCGTAACCTGCTTGCCAGCGTTCGCCTGCATCAGCACCCCGAGTTTCTGACGGATTCATTTCTTGCCGAGAGCCAGATCCTCGTGGATGCGGGCATGGAGAGGACCGCCTGGGAACTGCTGGGTGATGCGCGAGAATTTGTCCCGGGAAATGAGCAGATTCTCTATTCGCGTGCGCTGATTGGCGTGCGGATTGACGAACTGGAAGCGGCGGAACTGGATTTGCGTGCGGTGATTCGTGAACATCCCAATCACGCGGTAGCGCTCAACGCGCTGGGTTACACCCTGGCCGATCAGACGGATCGCCTCGATGAGGCAGAGCAGTTGATCCGAAGAGCATATGAATTGCAACCGGAAGAGGCTTCGATCATTGACTCTATGGGTTGGGTCGCGTATCGACAAGGCCGCTACGAGCAGGCACTTTCCTATCTCGCAGAGGCCTGGTCTCGTGACAAGAATGCCGAGATCGCCGCGCATTTGGGCGAAGTTCTGTGGATACTCGAAAGAAGAGAAGAGGCCGTGCAAGCCTGGCGTGAAGGACGGGAGCAGGATCCGGAAAATGCGGTTTTGCTGGAGACGCTCGATCGGTTCGGAGTGAATTTGTGAGAGTTGCCCGATCGTTGGCGCTAGCCTGTGCTGCCTGGTTTCTGAGCGCTTGCGCTTCATCCCGGCCAAGCGCCGTAGATCCGGAGGCTGCTTATGGAAAGCGAGAGGCGCTTGTCTCGCAATGGTTGGCGTGGGGTTTCACCGGCCGGCTGTCGGTCGATGACGGAGAGGAGGGCGGTTCTGGCACTATCGCCTGGAACGTCCGGGAATCCTCGAGCCAGTTGGATTTCCGGGGTGCGTTGGGCAGAGGTTCTTGGCGGTTGACTCGAAGCCCGGAATTGGCCGAGCTGGCGCTGGCGAATGGAGACATCATGCAGGCTGCCACCATCGACGAATTACTGGCGATGGAATTGGGTTGGGACATTCCGGTTGATGCGCTCGAATTCTGGGTGAGAGGTCTACGTGCGCCCGGCGCGGTAGGCGACTCGACTTTGGATGAACGTGGTCGTCTCCAAGCGCTTCGTCAGCATGGGTGGACCATAGCGTTCGAGCGTTATGGTGTGACGGATGGTGTTGATTTGCCGCGACGCGTGCGGGCAACACGCTCGCCGGTTCGAATCAAGATCCTGATGGGTGATTGGCAACTTCCCGGTGCGCTCAACAATGACTCTTGAGTGGCAACGCTGGCCAGCGCCGGCAAAACTGAACCTGATGTTGCGCATTACTGGTCGTCGTAACGATGGATATCATGAGCTGCAAACGGTTTTTCAATTGCTGTCCTGGGGGGACGATATCGATTTGGCCGTCACCACGGATGGCCGGGTGATCCGGGAGTCCGGGCCGCAGGGCGTTTCTGAGCTTGAAGACCTGTGCGTGCGGGCCGCGCGCCTGCTGCAACCGTACGCGCACTCTGATGCCGGCGTTCGACTCAGGGTCAATAAACGCATCCCGATCGGTGCCGGGCTCGGGGGCGGGAGCAGCGATGCAGCTACGGTTCTGAAAGCATTGAACCGATTGTGGCGCTGTGGGCTATCGAATGAGCAATTGTCCGATCTGGGTCTTACGCTGGGTGCAGATGTGCCGGTTTTCGTTCACGGGCGCAGCGCCTTTGCCGAAGGTATCGGTGAGCGCCTGCAGCCTCTGGACCTGGGTGAGCGCGACTATGTGCTTGTATTCCCGGACATACAGATATCCACGGCGGAGTTATTTGCGGCTCCAGAACTGCCCCGGGCCGCGAAGCCATTGGCAATGCATGAGTGGGCGGCGAATGATGAAAACGTGTTTCAGGATCTGGTGATCAGGCGTTATCCAGAGCTTGAGGAGATGTTTGAAAACCTGGCGCTTGAAGGCCGTCCGAGACTGACCGGTACCGGGAGTTGCATTTTCATGGCGATGGAAGATACTGTGTGCGCGCAGGCAGCCGCAGGGCGATTGAATTACCGATATAATGCCGTTGCCGTACAGGGGGTGAACAGCTCCCCGGTGGCCTCGATGGGCGCTAGTGAGCATTGAAAACAGGTTTCAGCTGGGACGTCGCCAAGCTGGTTAAGGCACGGGGTTTTGATCCCCGCATTCGCAGGTTCGAGTCCTGCCGTCCCAGCCAATTATCACGGGAATAAGCCTTGGAAATAGGCAAAGAAAAAGCGGTCAGCCAACAGTTAATGCTTTTCGCTGGCAACGCGAACATCCAGCTTGCCAACGACATTGCGCAGGTGTTGGGGGTGCCCATGGGCAAGGCGATCGTCGGTCGCTTCAGCGACGGCGAGGTCATGGTCGAGATCATGGAGAATGTCCGCGGCAGGGATATCTACATCATACAGCCCACATGCGCGCCCACTGCTGATAATTTTATTGAGCTTTTGGTCATGGTGGATGCCCTGAAGCGGGCGAGTGCCGCGCGAGTGACAGCGGTCATTCCCTATTTTGGTTACGGACGGCAAGATCGAAGGCCGCGTTCGTCCAGGGTGCCGATCACCGCCAAGGTGGCGGCGAAGATGATTGGCGCTGTGGGTACCGATCGCGTGGTGACCATCGACTTGCATGCGGACCAGATCCAGGGCTTTTTCGATGTTCCGGTAGATAACGTTTACGCCTCGCCACTCACGTTGGCGGACATCTGGCAGCACCAGTCTGTAGAGCCTCTGATCGTGGTTTCCCCGGACGTTGGCGGCGTGGCAAGGGCTCGTGCCATCGCCAAGCGACTTGACGCGGATTTGGCCATTATCGACAAGCGACGTCCGCGGGCGAATGTGGCAACGGTCATGAACATTATCGGTGACGTTGAGGGTAAATGCTGCGTATTGGTCGACGACATGGTGGACACAGCTGGCACCCTGTGCACAGCCGCAGGCGCGCTCAAAGAGCAGGGCGCCCGGCGGGTAGTCGCCTATTGTGTTCATCCGGTGCTCTCCGGGCCAGCAATCGGAAACATCAGCCAGTCTGAACTCGATGAACTCGTGGTAACCGACACCATACCGCTTAATGAAGAGGCTGCGGCCTGCGACAAAGTTCGCCAGTTGACCGTCGCGCACATGATGGCGGAGACGATCCGCCGTATGTCGGTCGGTGAATCGGTCAGTTCCCTGTACGTGGACTGACCCACCTTTCTTAAAAGAATCATTATCTGGTGACCTTGACAGTGGCGGGAACACTGCTGAACATGTAGCGTGGTGGGTCTGAGAGCCCCAGGGAAGACACGTCCACATGCTGAACCCACGTCATCTTCGATTTTTTGCCATGATCGTGAGTCTTGCGCTGTGCGAAGCCCTGTTCGCCCAAAACGTGATTCGCGGGCCTTACCTGCAAATGCTTGACGAGGACGGGCTCATCGTGCGGTGGCGAACCGACCTCGCAACGGGTTCGGTGGTGCGTTTCGGGGCAGACACTGCGCAGCTGGACCAGATGGTGTCCGTGGAGGGCACTCGCACCGAACATAGCGTTCAACTCATCGGCCTCGACGCGTCCACTCACTATTTTTATTCAATAGGCAACCAGGCCGGAACGTTCGCAGGAGATGACAGCTTTCATTTCAGAACGGCCCCGGCCGCCGGTACGGCTGCCCCCACGAGGATCTGGGTGATTGGGGATTCAGGAACTGCCAACAGCAATGCCTGGGCAGTTCGGGATGCATTCAAAGCCTGGAGTCAATCGAACCCGGCAAACTTCATGATTATGCTGGGCGACAATGCCTACAACAACGGCACAGATGCGGAATATCAGGCGGCAGTTTTCGAGAGCTATCCTGAATTGCTCAGGCAATTGCCCGTGTGGTCAACGCTTGGCAACCACGATGGCTACTCAGCTGATTCTGCCACCCAGTCAGGCCCGTATTTCGATATTTTTGACCTGCCTGCTGCCGGTGAGGTGGGGGGCTTGCCGTCCGGAACCGAGGCGTATTATTCCTTTGACCATGGCAACGTGCATTTCATTTGCCTGGACTCGTACGAAACGGATCGCTCAGCAAATGGCAACATGATGCAGTGGCTCGAGGCCGACCTTGCGTCCAATAACAAGCCCTGGGTGGTGGCGTTTTGGCATCACCCTCCTTACACCAAGGGCTCTCATGATTCTGACAGCGAAGGCCGCCTTGTTGACATGCGGCAGAATGCACTGCCAATCCTGGAAGCCTGGGGTGTCGACCTCGTGCTCTCGGGCCACAGCCACTCCTACGAACGTTCCTACCTGATCGACGGACATTACGGCAATTCGCTCAGCCTGGACCCGATAACGCAGGTGCTGGATCCGGGTGATGGCGGTGTGACAGGTGACGGAGCCTATGAAAAACCCCAGCTGATTGCAGCTGAGCACCAGGGCGCTGTGTACGCAGTGGCGGGAAGCTCCGGGAAGGTTTCGGGCGGCTCTCTGGATCATCCGGCCATGTTTGTCTCGCTGAATTCACTCGGATCCATGGTGCTCGATGTGAACGGCAACCAACTCGATGCCGTGTTCATCGACGAGGGAGGTTCTGTTCTTGATCAGTTCACCATCGTGAAGAGCCCCGATGTGGAGCCCCCGATGATTTCGGATGTCTGGGCAGAAGATGGCAATCACGTAATCGTCGAATACTCTGAGCGCGTCGAGGAGACTTCAGCCACCGATGTGACTCACTACGGGATTTCGGGCTTGAGCATTTCCTCGGCCGCCCTTGTAGCCGGTGCAAAGTCGGTGCGTCTGACCACGAGCCTGATGAGTTCGGGTTCGAGTTACATGCTGGCGGTCGAGGGCGTGACTGACGAGGCAGGTATACCAATCGCTCCAGGCTCCCAGTTCGAGTTCCAGTTCTTGCAGCAACAAACGCTTTCTTTCCAGGATGGGCTGGCTCCCGAACCCAGCTACGCCGGGACATCAGACAGTTACATCAGGGAAGCCTCGCCGACGACAAATTATGGTTCAGCTCTGAGTCTGCAGGTCGATGGGGATGAGCCTTCTGGCGCTGGAACCGACATGTCCATTCTGGTCCAATGGGACATCAGCATGGTCCCCGAGTCTGCGGTGGTAGACGCGGTACAGATTCATCTCAATACGCTGAATGTCGGCGGGCCTTACAGCTGTTACGGTTTGTCGCGTTCCTGGAATGAAAACGAGACCACGTGGAGCGTGGCGGATTCCTCCAATCCCTGGGCGACGCCCGGCGCAAATGGCGCCAGCGATCGTGACGCTGTGCCGCTGTGTAATTTCAATGCCGGGAGCACGGGGCCGATCACCATTGCGCTGAACAGCGCTGGGCTTTCGTGGGTCCAGGCCTGGATCAATAACCCGGCCAGCAATCACGGCATCCTGATCGCAGACACGGTCTCAAGTAACGGCGCGGATTTTGACTCCAGTGAATCTTCCACAGCCATGAATCGGCCAAAAATTGAGGTCAGCTTCACGGTGCCCGCCAATCCTCCGCCCACACCAAATCCAATGACCTGGGAACAATTGCCTGCACTGGATCCAGCATGGCCAGACGACAACGTGATCGCCATGACAGCCAGTTCGGCGAGCGATGCTGATGGCGGAGTCGAGTATTACTTTGATTGCGTGGAAGCGCCGGCCGGAAATTGGTACCTGGGTTGCGAAGACAGCGGCTGGCAATCGAGCAGGACATTCTCCGATTGGTACGTGGAAGCGGGAGCTACGGTCAACTACCGGGTCAGGGCACGCGATGCGCTAGGCAACCAGACAGACTGGTCAACCAGCGCACAGATCACGGTTCCGGTATCCAATCAACCGCCAAACGCGGCATCCAGTTACAGCTGCCTGGAGCGAACCTGTCAGTTCGAAGATATGTCCAGCGATTCGGATGGCTCGGTCGTTGCGTGGACCTGGGATTTCGGCGATGGTGCTAGCTCCAGCGTTCAGAATCCTCAGCACACTTACGCTGAAGACGGCAGCTTCCTGGTGACGCTGATGGTCGAGGATGATGCCGGTGCCCAGGACAGCACTTCGTTGCTGGCCACGGTGGGCGATGGCGGAGCGGGAGGACTGGAGATAATCAGTTGGGTTCCGGTTTACGCGATCGACCAAGCGAAGGCTGCAGCAGAGGCGAATCTCGGCAATTGTGACATCGGTGACGGACTGAGCCGTCTGGGCCTGCAGTTCTGGACCCCCAATCCGGACGGCTCGATAAAATATGCCAACCACGAGTTTTACACCCCCAATGACGCGGATGTTCTGTATTGGCGTGATTGGGCGGGACCCCGCAACATCGAGGTGTTCCTGACCATCTACAACAACACGGGCAGCTGGGACTGGAACCTCGCGCGTGCGGCGTTCGATACCAACATGAGCAGTTTTGTTTCAGCGCTCATCGCCGAGATGCAGCGCCTGCAGCTCGATGGCATTGATCTTGACCTGGAAGGGATCGACGGAGAAATCCAGGCCGGGGACAGGGCTGCGTTCGATGCCTTCGTTCATGCGCTTTGGCAGCAGACCAGTGCGCTTGGTAAAGGTCTGACCATCAATTCGTTTCCCTACATCTGGAACGCTCCCAACCAGGACTGGTGGAGTGACTGGGTGGGTGAAGTCGACAACATTCATTCGATGGGCTACCAGGAGTTGTATGAAGGGGGCACGGGCTGGCAAACCTACTCTTACCAGCAAAGTGCCGGAGTGGCTGCAGGCCACGCCGCAGATGCCGTTTCGATGGGCATGCCTTCTTGGCTGGCGTCCTGGGGTGTGACTTCAGGGCGTGGAACCTCGGCTTTGGCGCATGTGCAGGAGGTTCGACTGGACCTCCTGCAACCGACGGGCGTCGCCATATGGGACCTGCAGATGAGCGCATGGCAAGACCCGGAATTGTGGTGCGAGATCCAGGCGCTGAAAAACAGTGGCGGGCCATCGGTGCCCGCGGCCCCGAGCCAGTTGCAGGCCGCGGCTTACTCAAATAGCCAGATCAACCTGGTTTGGGCCGACAACAGCCAGGATGAAGAACAGTTCAGGCTCGAAAGGGCAGTGGCCGGGTCGGGCTCCTGGGCGCTGCTGGCTTTGGTGGATGCCAATGTCACCAGCTACAGCGACACGGGACTCGCGCCGGACACCGGCTATGACTACCGGGTCTTCGCAACGAACGTACAAGGCGATTCACAACCCTCCGGTGTCGCCTCGGCAATCACTTTTGCCTTGGTTCGGAAACTTGAGTTTTCCGGACGGAGCTGGACCGTGAAGTCCAGCGTGAACCCCGTGGGCCCTGGCCCCAATTACTTCGGTGATACGGCGGATGATGTTTGGGTTGATGAAAATGGGCATCTGCATTTGCGCATCAGTTTTCGTGATGGTGCCTGGCGCAGCAGTGAGGTGATCACTGACGAGGCGTTGGGTCACGGGACCTATGAGTTCGCGCTGGCCAGCCGCGTGGATCAGTTTGATGCCAACACGGTGGTGGGCCTGTTCACCTGGGATACATCTGCCCCTGCGTTCAACTACCGGGAGATTGATATCGAATTTTCGCGTTGGGGTAACCCGACGAATGATAATTCACAGTACGTGGTCCAACCCTGGGATACGGCGGGCAACACTTATCGATGGAATACGGTGCTGAATGGAAACGAGTCAACCCACCAGTTCACCTGGAATCCGGACAGCGTTGAATTCTCAAGTCACCAGGGAGACTCGACAGGCGCACTCATCCAGTCATGGGCCTACAGCGGGGCTGACGTGCCTCCGGCGGGCACGTTGTCGGGTAACGCGCGCATCAATCTGTGGTTGATGGGTGGCGCAGCACCCCTGGACGGGCTGGACACCGAATTGGTCATCACATCATTCCAGTTTACCCCGACTCCAGAGAATGTGCCGCCCAACGCAAACTTCAATGTGGCCTGCAGTCAACTCGAGTGCACATTCACTGATCAATCAACTGACAGCGACGGTGTAGTCGGGGCATGGTCATGGGACTTCGGTGACGGCTCGACTTCCAGTGATCAGAACCCAACGCACAGTTACACCACGAGCGGCGATTACCTGGTTAGCTTGCTGATCACCGATGACGACGGTGCCCAGGACAACCAATCCAGCAACATCAGCGTGACCGAACCGCCCCCCTGGGTGGACGCGCTGGCCCTTGCGGACCAGTTCGGTGCGGGCAGCGTGAGCGGCAGCTACGCGGACACACATGCGGGGGCAGATGGCGCGATTCAATCCATCACGGAGCGTGAATCGGGCGGCAAGAAGCAGAGCCGTTACAGTTATCTAAGCCACACTTGGGTATTCGAGTTACCCGAAAGCGAAATTGCTACGTTCCATGCCAACACCTGGCGAGGCGCTGCAGGCGAGGATCAATTTGTCTACCTGTTCTCTGCGGATAACGCTCAATTCACCGAAATGTTTACCATGGACACAACCGATGAAGACGCGATCTATTCCTGGCAGCTTCCACTCGGAGTCAGTGGGCCGGTTTATATCCGAGTCGAGGATACTGACCAGACCCCGGGCAATCGTTTTCGCGAGACCGTATACATCGACCAGCTGTATATTCGTGCCGAAACGGCTGCGATCAATCCGCCCGCGGCGCCCGGTGGGCTCACTGCTGTTGCCATAAGTTCCGAGCGCATAGACTTGGCATGGTCAGATGAGTCAGAAAATGAAACCGGTTTCCTGATCGAGCGCTCCGGAGATGGGTTGGTCTTCACTGAAATCGGTTCCTCGGCGGCCGATACCGCAACGTATTCGGATCAGGGGCTGCAGGCGGAGACCCCCTACTGGTACCGGGTTCGTGCCTGGAACACCGCAGGCGAGTCAGTGCCATCAAATGTTGACTCGGTCACGACCCTCAGCCCTCCGCCGGCACCCGAGGCACCCACCGGACTCAGCGCAACCGCGGCAGGCGTGGACCGAATCAATCTGAGTTGGCAGGACAATTCGTCCTCGGAGAGTGGATTCCGCATTGAACGTTCCCTCGGGGGCAGTTCATTTGTTGAAATTGCACAGACAAATGCTGATGTGAGTGTCTTTACTGACGTTGGCCTGGCCTCAGGTACGACGTATCACTACCGCGTGGCAGCTTTCAACCAATCGGGTGACTCGCTGTACACCAACGTAGACAGCGCAAGTACGGATTCCACGCCAACGATCGTCTTGAATCTCAGCGGTGGCAAAAACAAGGGCAAGCATTACATCGACTTGTCCTGGTCCGGGGTAGCGGGTGACAGGATTGATGTGTATCGGGATTCCGATGCACCTTTCACAGTGCCAAATAACGGCGGCTATCGGGACCAAACAAACAACAAGGGGTCAAGAACCTATCAGTACCGGGTGTGCGAGGAAGGCACAGAGAGGTGCTCTGCGATTGAGACAATTGCTCTCTAAGGATCAAGTCCGTGTGGCGTGCATGCAGGTCCTCTGAGCGGGCCCTTAAGGGGAGAGCCTGTGTGCGCATCCGTTCGCTGATTGCTGGCTGCTTGGCCCTGGCCCTCGGGGCGCAAGGTGCCGCGCACCCCGATCTCGAGTTGCAGATTGAGGAAGTGAGCAGCGCCATTGGCGAGCGTCCTCTCGACGCTGATCTTTTGCTCAAGCGGGGCGATCTTTACAGGCGCCATGGTCAGTGGCTTGAGGCTGAGCGGGATTTTGCCAGCGCAAGATCACTCGAACCGGATAATCCCGAAATCGATTGGTTGGAAGGCCGCTTGTTCGTGGACGCTGGGCGAAACGGGGAAGCCGTGGTTGTGTTGACCCGTTTCATCGAGTCGGCTCCAGCGCACTCGGCCGCCTATCGGTACCGTGCCAAGGCGCGCTGGCTCGGAAATGATCCGCAAGGAGCGGCAAATGATTTTTCTGCCGCCATCGAGACCAGCATGCGTCCTGCGCCGGCTATGTACCGATCCTTGGCGATCGCGCGCAATGCCTCCGGACAGGCAACTCAGGCACAATTGGTGATCGATGAAGGCCTGGACAGGTTCCCCGGTGAGATCAGTCTCCTGGGACTCGCGGTCGACATCTCTATCGCTGCGAACCAAACAGACGCAGCGCTGGCCTATCTTGGTCATTTGCCCGATTCGAGTTTGCAATTACCTCAGTGGATGCTTCGCGAGGCACTGCTCAGATGCATTCGGGCGTCTGATTCCTCTCGGGATCATTTTGAGGCCCTTCGCGTGGAGGGCGCGCTTCGGGGTTCGATGTCTGAATCGGTGCAAAAGCTTCTCGATCAAATGCCACTGCAACCTGATCCAGCGGCTTGCCGATCAGTCGCCTTGAGTATGTGCGCCAGCCAGGAACCTTGAATTCATCGCTGTGCGTAGTGCTTGCTCGGCACCATGGCACTTGGGTTATAATGCGCGGCTTGATTTGAGTCGGCCCTGGTCGCGGGGTCGTGTTCGGCGGCGAGACGCCGCCTTTGACAGGCCCATACAGGCCAATTTGTTTAGAGGTTTATCATGGCAGAATTACAAACGATTGCCGCGGCAATCCGCGAGGATGTAGGGAAAGGTGCGAGCCGCCGCCTGCGTCGGGACGGGCGAGTGCCAGCGGTTCTTTACGGCGGTGGCCGCGATCCACTTTCCCTGACCGTTGAACATCGCCAGATTGTCCACGAGTCGGAGCAGGAATCCTTTTACTCGAGTATTCTCGAGTTGCAGGTCGCAGATGGCCGGACCCAACAGGTGGTCCTGCGCGATATGCAGCGGCACCCGTTCAAGCGACAAATCCTGCATCTTGATTTTCAGCGCGTCACGGAGACGGAAATTCTGAAGATAGCGGTTCCATTGCATTTTGTTAACGAACAAGAATCCGAGGCTGGACGCATAGCCGGTGTCGTGATTCAGCACCTGGTGACCGAGGTTGAAGTTGCCGCTCTGCCCAAAGACCTGCCTGAGTATCTCGAAGTGGACCTCTCTGATTTGACGCCCGGCGGCTCGGTCATGCTTAAAGACGTCAAGTTGCCCAAGGGCGTAGAAATTCCCGCGCTGGTCTCGGCAGAAGAACCCGTGATGGTGGCGAATGCGATTCACGTCTCTGCTGACCAGGGCACCGGTGCTGCCGCAGCCGCAGAAGCCGAAGCGCTTGCCGAGGCGGAAGCTGCTGGTATGGATGAGCAGGAGGCGGCCGCTGCCGCTGCAGCGCCTGGCGAAAGCGCTGAAGGCGAGCCCGAGCAGGAAGAGGGTGAGTCCGAATCCTGATCCGGAGAGCTGATCGTGTCCGACGCTCACCTCATAGTGGGTCTGGGAAATCCCGGGCCCAAATATTCAAGTACCCGGCATAACGCCGGGTTCTGGTTTATCAGGCATCTGCTTTCAAGGACAGGCGTCAGTCTGCAGGCGAAAAGCAAATTGAGTGCGGAAACCGCTCGGGGCGTGTTTCTGGGACATCCCTTGGTGTTGGCACGTCCAACAACCTTCATGAACCGCTGTGGTCAGAGTGTGCGCGCAACCATGGATTACTTCGATATTCCGGCGGCAAGGCTGATCGTGGCCTACGATGATCTGGATCTCGAACCCGGAGCAGTCAGGCTGAAGCAGGGCGGAGGTCACGGTGGTCATAATGGTCTCAGGGACATCTTCCAGCATGTGGCCAGTCGCGATTTCATGCGTTTTCGAATCGGCATTGGACATCCCGGACATAAGGAAGCCGTCACCGGCTATGTATTGGGCCGCTCCCCGGCGCAGGTGCGTTCGGTGGTGGAAATGGCCATTGAGCGGGCAGTGGATGTTTTGCCCCTGGTCTTGTGTGGCGAGCTCCAGTCAGCGATGAACCGGCTGCATCAAGGCACCGAATTAAACGCAGGCTGATTCGCAATCACCACCCACACAAAGGGAGTTTCTGAATCATGGGTTTCAAGTGCGGCATTGTCGGATTACCCAATGTCGGTAAATCCACGCTTTTCAATGCGCTGACGGAATCAGGCATTGCGGCAGAAAATTACCCCTTTTGCACCATCGATCCGAACGTGGGGATCGTCCCCGTTCCGGATGATCGCTTGCAGCGAATTGCTGAAATTGTTCAGCCTAAGAGAGTGGTGCCGACAACCCTGGAATTCGTTGATATCGCGGGCCTGGTGGCGGGCGCGTCAAAGGGTGAAGGCCTGGGCAATCAATTCCTCGGGCATATCCGGAGCACCGACGCCATCGCTCACATCGTGCGCTGTTTTAATGACGACAACGTCGTGCACGTGGCGGGCCGCGTGGATCCGGTAGAAGATATTCAAACGATTAACACTGAACTCGCGTTGGCCGATATCGAGACACTGGAGCGCCGTGTCAGCCGTCTCGAAAAGCAGGCCAGGACAGGAGACAAGTCCGTGGCCCGGGAGGCCGAACTCCTGCGTCGTTGCCAGGAGGCTGCAGGGTCGGACACGGGCATTCGGGGGCTTGGGCTCTCCGACGAGGAATTAAACACGGTCCGCCCCCTCGGGCTCATCACAATGAAACCCGTCATGTACGTCGCCAATGTCGACGAACAGGGTTTTGAAAATAATCCGCTGCTTGACCGGGTTCAGGACCATGCACGCTCGCAGGCTGCCGAAACAGTCGTGGTGTGCGCGGGTGTTGAAGCGGAAATAGCCCAACTGGACCCAGATGACAGGTCGGCATTTCTCGAGGAGTTAGGGCAGCTCGAGTCGGGGCTGAGCAGAATGATCGAAGCAGGTTATCGCCTGTTGGGGTTGCTGACCTTTTTCACGGCAGGCCCCAATGAGGTGCGTGCCTGGACAGTGCCGAAGGGATTCACTGCTCCCAAGGCAGCTGGAAAAATACATACTGATTTCGAACGTGGATTTATTCGTGCCCAGGTCGTTTCGCTCGCTGATTTCCTGGAGCACCGCGGAGAACAGGGCGCCAAGGATGCCGGCCGATTACGACTGGAGGGTCGGGATTATGTCATGGAGGAAGGTGACGTGACGCTGTTTCGCTTCAATGTGTGAGGTCTGAGCCACCCGGACTTCTCGATCAGGCGCGCGAAAACCACTTTTCTGGAACCCGATTTTGGAGTATAAGCCGGGTAATAATTAATGGTTTATTCCTGGGAGGGCAGGACTCTTGGGTGCCAACGAGAAAAACACACAATCAGAAGCATCGTCTTCCCCCGACTCGATCGGGCCCGAACAGGAGACAGAACGCTCCTCGCAGGTCTCTGCGCGGGATCAGCACACACCTCGCTGGCGACAGATCGAAATCATGGCTGAGCGTGCAGAGCTCAGAGAGATGCTCGGGGATTTCGACCTCGACTTCGAGGCGCTGGAGCAGGAAGTTTTCGGGTCTGAGGAATGGGCTGAGGGCATCTATATGGAGGGTGACGCGGAGGAATCTCCAGTGGAAGATTACGAATTCGACGATGAGGATTATGCCAATGATGATATCGATGAGGTTGACGATTCGCCTCCGTGAATACTGAGATCGTCGTTCCCATGCTCAAACCAGCGGGCAGCCGTCGAATTGGCCTTGAATTTCAATCCTCGTCCCTTGACAGGGCCTCAGCGCTGACCGAAAATACGCGGCTTGCTTGCGGGAGGGGTACCCAAGCGGTCAACGGGGGCAGACTGTAAATCTGCTGGCTATGCCTTCGTAGGTTCGAATCCTACCCCCTCCACCACCGCGGGTGGTTGTGGCAAGCGCTGGTGGCGGTTTCCAGCGATGTTGAGCCGCGGGAGAGATACACGGGTCGATAAGAGACTCGAGGGATGGTAACAGAAAGTTAACAAGCGAGAAATCGGTCAGAAATTCAATTAGTTCCGGGTGCTTGCGGGTGTAGTTCAACGGTAGAACCTCAGCCTTCCAAGCTGATGATGGGGGTTCGATTCCCATCACCCGCTCCATACACGCGAGAAGGGTGTGGGATCCGGAGCAAGTTTCCGCCCGCATAGCTCAGGCGGTAGAGCACTCCCTTGGTAAGGGAGAGGTCACTGGTTCAAGTCCAGTTGTGGGCACCAAGTTAGCACAAGACATTTAGTGTTGTCATTGATTCGATGTTGCGGAGACAGGCATGTCCAAAGAAAAATTTGAACGAACAAAGCCCCATGTGAACGTTGGCACGATTGGTCACGTTGACCATGGGAAGACGACGCTGACGGCGGCGCTGACGAAGATTTGCGCTGAGTCTCGAGGCGGTGAGTTCAAGGCATACGATCAGATTGATAATGCGCCGGAAGAACGCGCGCGCG
>CAXQNK010000054.1:0-3464 GCA_964225175.1 Candidatus Nitrosopumilus sp.
CGCAAGGTGGTGATGTTTTGTCGCAGGGCTGTCTGCTGCAGTTCCAGCAACTGCTGCTCCTGCACGCGAGCACGAATCACGAAGGTCTCTGCCGGAGGCAGCTCCTCCAGGTCAAGGCCTTGCAGGCTCTGATTCCGCCGCAGGATGTTCATGGCTTTGTCCCGGTCTTCCGCAGAACGCAGAACCAGCACGAGGCCGTTGCCCTCGCGTCGCACCGAAATATAGCGAATCCGATCATCGCGAAGCGCGGCGCGGATATCGTCTACGAAACGATCCTGCTGCTGGCTTCGGGCGGTATCCATGTCGACCTGCATGAGAAAATGCACCCCGCCCTGAAGGTCAAGGCCCAGGGTCATCGGTTTGCCGCCAATCGCCCTCAAAAAGCCTGGCGTGGCGTGGGCAAGGTTGAGCGCCACGACATATTGCTCGCCCAGAGACTCCCGAAGGGCATCGGCCGCCTTGATCTGGTCATTCGCATCATTGAAGCGATAGAGGATTTTGTTTCCGACCTGTTCCCGCGCTTTATAAGACACGCTGTTGTCGGTCAGGACGTTGTCAATTTCCGCTTCCAGCTCGAGGGGCAACTGAAATCCGCGCGCCGAGGTGATCTGAAGCGCCGGATCCTCACCGTACAGGTTTGGCAGGGCATAGATTGCGCCCATGGCCAGGATGAACAGGATCAGGGTATATTTCCAGGCCGGGTACTGGTTCATTATTCAGCCTCGGTTCGGTTCCGGGATCAGCTTGTGGATTTGATGGTGCCCTTGGGCATCACCGAAGCCACGGCGTGTCGCTGAAGTTTGATTTCCACACCTTCAGCCAATTGCAGGGTCACGAATGATTCGCCCACATCTGTAATCTTGCCGAGCAGCCCGCCGTTGGTGACGACCTCGTCGCCCTTGGAAAGCGCGGAAACCATTTGACGATGTTCTTTCGCCCGCTTCATTTGCGGCCGAATGAGCATGAAATAGAACACCACGAAGATCAGAATCAGCGGTAAAAAGCCCATCAGGCCGCCCTGGGGCGCCGCATCCTGTGCGTAGGCACTGGAAATCAGAAAGTCCATGTAAAGCCTCTTGCAGCTTGGTCGCTATCGAAAAGTTTAATGTTCAAGTGATGGGGCCCTTCGTTCTTATTTCAATCACCGGGCGCCCCAGCCGGCAATTATAACGCACCAGAACCGTTCTGGGGTGTTCCTGGACCCACGACGGTTCAATCGACCCCCTGATCAAGCGCTTTCTTGAACTCATCCGCCCATAGCGTGAATTCGTCTCGCTCAATAGCAGCCCGGGCCTGGGCCATCATCTGCTGATAAAACCACAGATTGTGCACGGTAGCGAGGTGTGGGCCGAGCATTTCCTGGCATCGGTCGAGGTGATTGAGATAAGACCGGGAAAAGTGGCTGCACGTGTAGCAGCCACATTCCGGATCAATGGGCCTTGGGTCGGACCTGAAGCGTGAATTACGGATTTTCAGAATACCGTTTCTGGAAAACAGGTATCCGTTTCTTGCATTGCGCGTGGGCATGACACAGTCGAACATGTCCACGCCCTGGGCAATGGCAGCAACGATGTCCTGGGGACGACCGACGCCCATCAGGTAGCGGGGCTGATCCACCGGCAGGCAAGGCGTGGTAACAGACAGCACAGCATCGCGTTCATCCTCCGGCTCACCCACGGACAAGCCACCAATTGCATAGCCATCGAAGCCGATATCAACCAGTGCGGCTGCCGATTCCTCGCGCAGATCCGAATACATTCCGCCCTGGACGATACCGAACAAGGCGGCGTCATTGCCATCATGCGCACGTTTCGAGCGCTCCGCCCAACGCATGGAAAGACGCATCGATTCAGCCGCCTGGTCATGAGGGGCCGGATAGGGTGTGCACTCATCAAAGGCCATGACGATGTCTGAACCGAGATCGCGTTGTACGGCCATGGATTCTTCCGGTCCCATGAAAATGCGATCCCCGTTCACGGGCGATGCGAAGGTGACGCCCTGCTCATCAATCTTGCGAAGTTCGGCAAGGCTCCAAACCTGAAATCCCCCCGAATCGGTCAGTATCGGGCCTTGCCATTGCATGAAGTCATGCAGGTCGCCATGCGCCTTGATGACCTCTGTTCCTGGGCGAAGCATCAGGTGAAAGGTATTGCCAAGCAGAATTTCTGCTCCCGTTTCACGAACCTGATCGGGTCGCATGGCCTTGACCGTTCCGTAGGTTCCAACGGGCATGAAGGCGGGCGTTTCCACGCTACCTCGCGAAAACAGCAATTGGCCACGGCGGGCCTGTGCGGACTGTCCGCTGAGTGAGAACTCCATGACTCAGACCTGTGCAGTCACCATCACGCGCTTGCCATGGCGCAGTTGCTCATAGGCGCCTTCAGGGGGTGGCAGGACGCACGGGGCGGAGAATCCTACTTTCTCCATAACCCATAGCAAGGCCTCGAGACTGGGCACAAGACAAATACCCGTCACGCTCGTCTCGGGGCCGTGCGTCTCTCCTGTTTCATCGATGACGCCGAAACTGCCTTTGAGCGGGCGGACAAACTCGTAGCTGCCGAAGTCCACGGACCCGGTGACCCCCGGAACCAACTGGGTTTCTACGACACAAAAATCCCGGCACAGTTGTCGACACGCCCGCAGGGCGCCCACCGGGTTTTCGAGGTGATACAACAACCCCAGCATCAGGACCACATCAAATTCGCCCAGCGCCGCTGCATCCAGCGCATGGACATCAGCTTGCTGAAAGTCTACCCGGTCGGACAGGCCATAGGCCTTCGCGATGAGTCGACTGTCCTCGACATGCTGCGTGCGCGCATCGATACCCAGCACTTCACCAAAACCCATCTGGGCCATGCGTATCGAGAAGAATCCTTGGTGCGAAGCGAGGTCCAGCACCCTGAGACCGGCATAATCCCCACCGTAACGGACTTCGAGGTCGCTGCTGAGCATCGCCCAGCGGGTCTCATGAATCGCATCCAGTGTGCCGTCATGGTAGCTGCGCGTGGTTTGACCATCGGGCAATTCGAAGGTGTAAAACCATTCCCTTGAATGAATCTGGTCGAGAACTTCAGACATGAACATTTCCTTGATCGGGTTGCTGGGCCATGCCGCATGGCAGCGTATTTTGACATTGCGTCCACATGATTGCACGGGCGCGCTGCCGGTAGGGCGAACTCCGGCATCGATTTCAAATAATCAGCATTGCGTCCCCGTAGCTGAAAAAACGGTAGCGCGACGCCACGGCGTGGCGATAAGCTGCGAGCACTTCCTGACGCCCTGCCAACGCGGAGATCAGCATGAGCAGGCTGGACCCGGGAAGGTGAAAATTCGTGACCAGGCCATCAACACCCCTGAACGAGTCTCCCGGGAAGATAAACAGCCTGGTCTCTCCCGAACACGGTGCCAAATCGCCGCCTGACGCCGCCGTGTCGCGGCTGCGAACTGCCGGGGTCCCCACGGCG